>DASPGQ010000366.1 GCA_035620555.1 Vicinamibacteria bacterium | reverse complement strand
GAGCTGGAGCTACCCGAGGAGCTGGAGCTACCCGAGGAGCTGGAGCTACCCGAGGAGCTGGAGCTACCCGAGGAGCTGGAGCTACCCGAGGAGCTGGAGCTACCCGAGGAGCTGGAGCTACCCGACGAGCTAGAGCTACTTGAGCTACTCGAGCTGGAGCTACCCGAGCTCGATGAGCTCGAGGCCATGCTCGACCCGCTCGAGCTACTAGCGATAGAGCTTCCCGAGCTCGACGAGGTCGAGCTCCCCATTGGTGAGGTCGGTGAGTCCCCGCACGCTCCTAGCGCGCCAAATCCAGCGAGAACGGCGCCACCGCTCAGAATTCTGAGAAATTCTCGTCTTTCCTCGAGTGTTCGACCCTCTTGTGACGTCCGATTGTGTTCTTTCTTGTTGTTCATGATTCGATTGACTCCATTGCCTCAGGCGGAGATGGTTCAAACCACAACCGCCTCGGCCGCTCTCGTTTCCGGTCTTACTGGGATCAGCGCACTCCCGGACAGATACCACTCGATTCTTCGAATCACCTCCGCGGAAGTGATCATGTGCATGCAACGCGGAAGAGCTCCGACTACGTCCACGCAGAGCTCGCCCGGCTCGTCTTTATAATCTCCGTCTCCAATGGGCACGGTTCGAGACTTCCAGCAACCTCCGTCGTCGCAGCAAGCGAGCGTGCCGACGGTGTGTACGAACTGGTGATGCGGATAGGCGGTCCAGTGGGGCGGCTCTCGACCGCCGGCGATGACGACGCAGGGCCTGTTCTTCGCCCTGCCCGGTTTGCACTCCACCGCCGCCGCCAAATGCATCAGCAAGCTGACCGGACTGAGCACTCCCTGCGCGTGATAGACGAGCCGCACGAGCTGGCGGAGATCGGTCTCTCCCCTCAGATCGACTACCCCGTCGAGCGGAGGGTGATGGTGTCCCTCTTCGCCCACCTGGACGAACTGGACCTGGCCTCGAAGCCCGTCGACGACCTCCTGATACCGCTCGTGAGACCACCACTTGATGGTGAAGTCGAACTTTCCGCCGGAGACGAGAAGCCAGTACGGCTCCGCGGGGCCGAGGACTTGCTCCACCCTATCGAACCAGTTTCTTTCGACCTCAGAAATCCAGACGTCTCCCTTGAAGGCGGTAGGGCGAATGCGAAGGCCCAGTTCCGCGTTCAAGTATTCCACGAACCCATGGAGGAAATGGTAGGGAGTTTGGTTGCTCTGATGGATCAACGGATAGTGGCAATCGACCACCGTCACGTCGGGATCGTCCTCGGCGAGAGGCGTAATGTGAGGGTTGTTCTCCCAGAGCGCAGGGCACGAGGTCCTCACATCCGTGAGGAAAGCCCCCGGATAGCACGCGTGGAGATCTCGCACCGCTGCCGTGAGCATCACGATGTCGCCAGGAGACTGGTAGTTTCTCAGAATGAGCTTTCTCATCTTGGATTCGTCGAATCGGTCATCGAAATGCCTCCCCTTGCAAAACGCTGGCCTATTTCGTCCTTCAGGATAGCGGAAGTTTGCCGGAGTTTTTGTTACCGCCCTCACGGCGAATTGACGCAGGCCTGGGTGAAATCGCGCGCGAGCCGGTCCTCTCCCTGCTCTTTAGAGAGTCGCCGACCCGCAACGCGACGTGACCGTTCAGTTTTTGGATTAAAAAAGGAAATTCAGCAAGACACGCATTTGTCGTTGTTCACCGCCCCGAGGCTCACGAGAAGCTCCAGCGCTTCGGGAAACGGCTGAATCCGCTGTACCGGTCCGTTCGCCATGTCCGCGGTGCTCTGCCCCTCGCGGTTGACCACCTTGACATCGGCTCCTTTGGACACGAGATACTCGATCATTTCGACGTCGCCCCGGGCCGCGGCATTGTGAAGCGGCGTGTTGCCCTCATGATCCCGAGCGTTCACGTCGGCGCCGCACACCTCGACGAGATACCGGACGGCGGGCATGAATCCCGCCGGATGGTTGCGGTGATCGTTCGCCGCGAACCCCTCCCCGTATCCGGCACCGGACGCGGCGTGCAGCGGGCTCAGCGCGGGCCCACCGACGGGAACGGGTGGGAGGCCGGATACGTCCTTGACTTCCCTTCCCTGCTGATTGCCGACACGGGGCCGAGACGGAGGTGCCTTGGTCGGGATGGTGTCGTCCGCGCCGAAAGACTTCAAGAGTTTCATCGCGGCGACGTCGCTTCCGTAGGCCGCGCGCCAGAATGGTGTCGCCCCTTGCTCGTCGATGCCGGAGCGATCGAAGTTGTAGCCGGTAAACCAGACTTTCTTCGTCAAACGCGCGTTGGGATCGGCACCCTTCTCCAGGAGCGCTTTCATCAGGTCGAGATGCGTCAGCGTCTGCTGGTGCTGGGCCGTCGGCTGTGGGTAGCCCGCTCGCGGAGCCCATTTCAGGTTGATCACCGAGTACAGGGGTGTGACGGCAGCCGGTTCGCTTGCGAGGTTCGGATCGGCGCCCTGCTCGAGGAGATAGCTCGCGAGATCGAAGTGGCCATTCATCGTGGCGATCAGGAGGGGGCTGGTCTTGCTTCCCTCGGCAACCTGGTTAACATCGGCACCGGCCTGGAGAAGCGCCTCGACCGCCTCGAAGTGACCCTGTCGGGCGGCGAGGAGCAAAGCGCTCATCCCACCTTGCTGCCCGACTCGATCTCCATAAGACTCGCGCCGACGACGCCCTTCGCCCTCGGGTTCCGTCCTTTCCTTGTTGGGGACCATCCAACCGAACAGCTTCGCGAAGAGGTTTTTCCCGCCCTGCTTCGCGCCCTGTTCACCGTCTTCGGCTCCCTCGTCACTCGGAACCGGCCCCCCCTCCGCGGCCGCCTGAGCCTTCCGCTCGTCGCGAACGCGCTCGAGTCGTTTCCGGAAAGCTTCCTCGGCCTCCTTGGTCAGCTCGGGGACGTCGATCACTCTCGTCGTCACCGCGGGGTCGGCGCCGCGCTCGACCAGCAAGTCGATGACGTCGCGGCGATTCGACGCCGAGGCGAACATCAGGGCCGTCTCTCCCGCGCTCGATTCCTTGGCCTCGATATCCGCGCCATGGTCGAGCAGGAGCCGAACGGCGTCGGGACTGCCCGAGGCCGCGGCTAGCATGAGCGGCGTCGCCCCCGTGTCGGTGACGACATTTGCATCCGAGCCCGCGGCCAGGAGTCTCTCGACCATCGGCGCGCTGCCGCTCCTGCTGGCGAGAACAAGAGGCGTGTAGGAGCCGATCCGGGTCGTCGCCTTCACGTTGGCCCCGGCATATAGGAGCGTCTCGGCCAACTCGAGGTCGTTCGCAAGCGCCGCCCAGTGAATGGCCGTCATTCCGTCACCCTGAGCCGCGTTCACGTCGCCCCCTTGCCGCAACAAGTCGCGCACGGTCTCGAGGTCACCCCCTCTTGCGGCGTCGGCCACGGGCGACGGGCTCGTTGCCAGGTCGACCGGTGAGGCGGCAACCACGATCAACCCGGAGACGAGCAGCATGCCCTTCAAACCCAGTTCCTTCATCGTGACCGTGGACATCATCCTTCCTCGCTACGCGGTGGTCATCGGCGTCGCAACGGAGCTCGCGTTCAGATCCAGCTTACCGGTGCTGTCTCCGAACGTCTCCAGATCCTCGAGCCCCAGCATGTGAAGCATGGTCAACATGGCGTTCGCCATGGGAGTCTGGTCGGCGGCTTTGATATGCAGGTTACCCAGGAGATTGCCGTTGGCGTGTCCGGCAAGGAACAAAGGACACCTCTTGTGGTTGTGGATGTTGGGATCTCCCATGGACGATCCATAGAGGAGCAGAGTCTTTTCCAACAGATTGCTCCCCGCCTCCTCGGTGTTCTTCAGCTTGTCGAGAAAATACGGCACCAGGCTCACGTGGTATCGATTGATCTTCGATAGGTCGATGATGTTCTTCTCTCGTCCGCGGTGGTGCGAGGCGTTATGGAACCCCTCCAGGACGCCGCTTTCGGGAAAGACCCGACCGGAGACGTCGCGGCTCATCTTGAAGGAGAACACCCGGGTCATGTCGGAGACGAAGGCGAGAGCCATCAGGTCGAACATCAGCTCGACGTGCTCTCCGTAAGAATCAGGCACTCCGATGGGCGCATCGGGCAGCTCCCGCGGCTCACCACTCGCATTGCGCTCCTCGGTCCTCTGGATGCGCCGTTCGATCTCCCTGACGTTCTCGAGGTAGTCCTCGAGCCGGCTTCGATCCGCCGGCCCGAGCCGCCTCTTCAATCGAGCGACCTCATCGGGCAGCCAATCAATGATGCTGCGGGTGGCTTTGCGCCGCGCGGCGCGCTCCTCGGGAGTTCCGCCCGAGCCGAACAGCTGGTCGAAGGCCAAACGCGGGTCCCGAATCATGGGAAGCGGCTGAGTGGGTGAAGCCCAGCTGATGGTATCCATGTACACGCAGGCGTAGCCGTAAGAGCAGCCGCCCGACTGGTCTACGTTCTCGATCGAGAGCTGCATCGAGGGGATGGGCGTATCCTGGCCGAATCTCTGGGCGTAGATCTGGTCGAGCGACGTCCCGACGTGGACGTCCGAACCCTCCGTCTGCCTCGGATGCGACTGGGTCAGAAACACCGAGCTCGAGCGGAAATGATCACCGCCGGTCTCGGGCGGTATAAAAGCCTCGGCGTTTCGAACGTCGGTATTGCTGACGATGGTGACGTACTCGCGAAACGGCTCGAGAGGGCTCAGACTGGTCGGCGTGAGGTCGAACTCCCGACCTTCGGCGGCGGGAGCCCATAGATTCTTCTCGATCCCGAAGGCGTTGCTCCCGGCAGCTCCGTGAACCATCTCGAGACATACGAGACGCGTGCGCTCTTCAGGACTGGCCCAGGCTTTCCGTGCGGGAATCATCGCATCCAACAATGGCAGCGCGACCGTCGCTCCCATGCCGCGAAGGACGGTGCGGCGAGAAATGTGTTTGTTGGTGATGTACATTGATTCGTCCTCCTGGAACTACGTCTCGGTCCTCGATCTCATCTCAATAACCGTCCGTGGTCCGACTCTCCGCATCTTCCACGCGACTCATCCGAAAGGGAACGCTGTCGACGACCCCGAGGATGAACGACGAGAGCCGGTAGTCGTTCCCGGCGGCGTCGCGGGAGATTTTCCGAATGGCGGGCATGTCGAAGTGCTCGACCCCGCGGCCGAGGGCAAACGTCATGAGGCCCTCGGTGAAGGTCCGAATGAACGCTTCGGAATGGTTCAGGAGAGCATCACGAAGTGCCAACGGGCCGTCGAGCTCCGTGCCGTCGTAGAGCTCCGCGGTAGGGTCGATGACCACTCCCCGGTCCTTAGTGCGCCAGGCACCGGTCACATCGAAGTTCTCGAGCGCGAGACCGATGGGGTCGATCACCACGTGACAGGACGTACATGCCGGGTTCGAACGATGCTCTTCCATCTGCTCGCGGACGGAGAGCAACCGGTCGCCGGCGACGGCGTTGGTCGCCTCGAGATCGGGAACGTTCGGCGGCGGGGGCGGAGGCGGGCTTCCGAGCAAGACCTCCATGACCCACTTGCCCCTTTGCACCGGCGACGTTCGGTTGGCGATGGATGTCAACGCGAGGATACTTCCGTGGCCGAGGAGTCCTCGGCGGTTCGCGTTGATCCCTTCCAGGAAAACTCTACGGAACTCGCCTCCGGTGACATTGGGGATTTCGTAGTGCTGGGCGAGACGATCGTTGACGAACGTGTAGTCCGCGGTAAGCAGCTCGAGCACGCTTCGGTCTTCGCGAAAGAGGTTCTCGAAGAAGAGCTCGGTCTCGCGCTTCAGGGCGTCGGCGAGCGTGGCATCGTAGAGCGGATAGGTCAGCGCATCGGGATGAAGCTTATGGAGGTCCTGAAGTCGAAGCCATTGCGATGCGAACCGCGTCGCCAGCGCCTCGGCCCGCGGATGGTCGAGCATCCGCGCGACCTGCTGCTCGAGAACTTCCGGCTTCGACAGCTCTGAGGCTCTCGCGAGAGCCACCAGCTCTTCATCCGGCGGGCCGGACCACAAGAAGAAGGAGAGGCGCGACGCCAGATCGACGTCGCTGATGCGATAGCTCGAACCAGTCTCCGCCTGCTCGGGGAGCTCCTCGAGGCGGAAGATAAACCGGGGGCTCGCCAGAATGGCCTGGAGGGCCATGCGGACGCCACTCTCGAAGTCGCCTTCGTCTCGCCCGATGGTGTAGAAGGACATCAAGGCCTCGAGGTCCGCGTCATCGAGTGGGCCGCGATAGGCACGGGCCGCAAGCCCGGTGACGATCTCCTCAGCGCAGGGGAACTCTTCCTCCGCTGAGGTTGGCCGGCAGGAGAAGATGCGCCGGCGCGACGGCGTGTCGGAGACCCCGGTGACGTTGTACGGCCCGCTGATGCTGAAATCCCTCAGGTGCGGCACGGTGGTGATGCCGTAATCGACGCCGATCTCACTGTCGGCCAACGTATGCTCGACGGGAATCAGGAGATCGTCGATCGGGGCCTCCGATCTCTTGATGAAGGCGGCCGACACCCGATGGGGCCCTGCTTTGACGGCGATGGGTACCGTCTGGATGTTCATTCCCGAGGGATCCGTTTCCGACATCAGCGGATCGATGTCCAGAAGCGCGACTCTCACTCCGTCCACCGATACGTCGATTCGCTCATCCGGCGCCGTCTTGCCGAACAGGTATCCCTCGGGAGAGGCATGCAGCTGAATCTTGAAGATGTACTCGCCATCGGCCACGAAGTTGTGCACCACCGAGATGCCGCCTCGTGTGCCAAAGGGCGCACCCTCCACGTGGCGCCGTTGCGACGCGGTCCGAGGCACCTTGTACGTGACCTCGCTGGGTCCTGCGGTGCGGTCACCGACCGCCAGGCGACTGACCAGGTCGGCCGCGCGCAGGTAGCTGTCCATCAGCGTCGGAGACATGCCCTGGACGTCGGCGACGTTGTCGAAGCTGTGACTGATCGTATCGGGTGGCAAGAGGGCTTCCACGTCCACTCCGATCTCGAGCAAATCGCTGATGGAGCGAGCGTACTCGGCCCGATTGAGCCGCTGAAAGGTTCTACTGCCTGGATTCGGGTTCGCGAAGTAGGCCTGGTCGATCTCGTTCTCGAGCCGGGTGACGAAGGCGTCGATGACGGCTGGATCCGGCCGTGGGGCATAGGAAGGAGGCATCATGCCCGTCCGCAGCTTGCGGATCATCTTTTCCGTGACCTCCGCCTGGCGGAGGACGTCAGCCGGGTCGAACGACTCGAGCGTCAGGCCCCCGGTCAGCAGAGCATCGCTGTGGCACATGACGCAGTAGTCTTCGACCAGCATCTTCTGGGATTCGTGGGGCGTGGGCGCTCGGTCCTGCGTCGCAGGCGCCCCCGAGCCCACCGCATGGGCTTCATCGGGAGGCGCCAAGCTGAGGCAAACGAGCGCTCCTCCCAGCATCGCCAATGCGAGCTTTGTCATCGATTCGCTCCCGGCTCTCTCGGTCGTCGGTCCGATGCGCGGCTGATCCGGCAACCGCGCACACATTCACACCCTCACGTCCGTGACTGGGCGCGCCGTGGTGTGTTCGAATGCTGTTTTGGGTTGCCAACGCCCCC
>DASPGQ010000365.1 GCA_035620555.1 Vicinamibacteria bacterium | reverse complement strand
CCGGGACGGAGCGCACTAGCGCCTCTCTCGTTGGCACGTTGCGGAATCGTTGGCGGTCCAGCTGAGGGGGAAGAGGGAGCCTCGACCGCTGAAGATCGCGCCCAATGCTCTACGAGTGCTGCGTAGTGGGTGACGTCCGGTACCCGAACCACTTCGAGCTGTCCGGTGGTATAAGCTTGAGGTCCTGAAGGAGATTCCATTGAGATACGGCAATCTATCGACGTTCGTCCTCCTCGTACTGATTTCGACCTGGGCGCTTCCAACTCCTGGTAATACCCGGACTCAGGAGAAGCCGAAAGTGCAGATACCCGAGGCCGGGGTGCCCGAGATCATGACGATGGAGGGCGCTTACATTCGCGCGGCGTACAACAATGAAGGCTATGCCATCCTCGGCTATCGCCTCGCAAACGAGTCGCTTGGCAAGGAGTGGATGCTCCTCGAGTTCGGCGTCACCGTTCGCGAAGGAGTACCGGATTACACGATGACCCGCGATGCGTTGTCGCTCGAGACTCCGGACGGCAAGACGCTTCCTCTGCCGTCCCTCACCGAATACCGGAAGTCGAACGAAGTGCGCGCGCTGCAGATGCGGGAGAGGGTCCAGCGCGACTCGATCAACTACTTTCCGCCGAGCGCGATCCACGCGTGCCGGATTGGCTTTTTCTCCGACCTCGAGGATCGCCCGATGCCGTGGGATGAGGTCGAGCTCAGCTCCGAGCGCGCTTGTCTCGGACGGCTCTTTTTCCAGGTGCCAGGTGGCATCGCGTACGGCCAGCATTGGCTGAACGTGAAGTTTCAGGAGAGCCTCATCCGCGTACCGTTCCGAATCCTAACCGAGGACGAAGAGAAGCTTCTTTCGAAGGAGTTCAAGGACATCCAGAAGCAAGTCGAGGAGGCGTTCAAGAAGAAGAGCTGACCGGCTGCGCTATCCCTTCGTGAACTTGATTCGGAAAACGCCCGCCAAGAGCGGTGGTTCAACGGTCCCTATCTTTATCGAGAGTGAGCCTCACTCGCTGCGGAGCGCGATGGTCGGATGAAGCGTAGCCGCTCTTCGAGCGGGGAGCAGGCTCGCGACGAGAGCCGCTCCCAGCAGCACGACGAGCACCGCGGCGAAGGTCAGTGGGTCGGCCGGGCTGGTCTCGAAGAGCACGTCCGTCAGCATTCGGCTCGCGGCCAGTGCACCGGCAATGCCCACGGCCAGACCCAGCGCGACGATGAGCAGGCCCTGCCGGAGGACCAGGGTGAGAACCTGGCTTCGCTGCGCTCCGAGCGCCATGCGAATTCCGATCTCATGGGTGCGCTGGCTCACCGAATAGGAAATGACGCCGGCGATGCCGGTTGCCGAGATGACGAGCGCGAGAGCGGCGAATAGTCCGAGAAGAAGGGCGGTGACCCGCGGCGATGCCATCGAGGCCCGTCGCGACTGCTCCAGGGTCTCGAATCGATCGACGGGTTGCTCGGGATCGACTGCGAGCACGGCTTCCTTGATCTGGCGGGCGACGGTCATCGGGTCGTAGGGCGTTCGTACCACGAGGGTTTGGGCCCAGAACGACTGGGCCTGGGGAAGATAGATGGCTCCGACCGGCTCGGTCTCGAGCGTCTGCTCCCGCACGTCGCCGACGATGCCCACGACCGTGATCCAGTTCTCGCCGTCGTCGAGCGAGACCCGTTCGCCAATCGGATTCCGCCCTGCCCAGAACTGCTCGGAGAGCGAACGGTTGATGACGCCCACGGGTGTGGCGTCCTGGTGGTCGAGCTCGGTGAAGGTGCGGCCGTTGAGAAGCGGGATGTCGAGGGTGCGAAAATAGTCGGGGCTCGCCACTCGCGTCGCGACCTGCGGGGCGAGCTCGCCCTCCCGGATCTCGATGTTCTCGATGCGAAACGAGCTGGTGAAAGGAGGCTGGCCGTCGAGAGGCCGGCCGCTTCCGACCCCGGCCGACATCACTCCCGGGATGGCGCGCACTCGATCGAGTAGCGAGACGAAGAAACGCCGCGCATCCTCTTGATTCTGAAACCGCGACCAGTTGGGTGACATGCGCGCCAGGAGGACGTTCTCGGTTCGAAATCCGGGCTGCACCTGCTGTAGCCGGTACAGGCTCCGGAGCATGAGGCCGGCGCCGACGAGAAGGACGACCGCGAGAGCCACTTGTCCAGCAATGAGAAGCCCGCGCAGATGGATGCGCGCTTTCTGCTCGGTGGTATGCACGCCGTCGCGCAGGGCGGCCGCGAGGCTCGGTTTCGAGGCGAGAACGGGCAGAAGGCCCACGACGACAGCCGTCATCAGCGAGACCGCCAAGGTGAAAACGAGGACGCCTCCGTCGATCGCGATCCCCACCGCGCGAGGCGTGAAACGGCCCATGAATGCGGTGAGGAGGCCGAGACCTTGATAGGCGAGGACGAGGCCGAGCGTTCCACCGACAAGAGACAGGATCCCGGTCTCGACGAGATTTTGTTGAACGAGCTTTCCCAGGCCGGCGCCGAGCGATGACCGAACCGCCATTTCCCGATCGCGTCTCATGATACGCGCCATCGCCAGATTGGCGACGTTGGCGCAGGCGATGAAGAGCACCAGCGCCGAGGTCCCGAGCAAGATGAAGAGGGTCGTCCGGGCACCGCTCGTCAGCGCTTCCTGGAGCGGGGTGGCGGTGATGGCGAGGCCGGCCTCTTCGGGATAGGTGTCGGGATAGTCGCTCTCGAAGCCGGCGGCGATCGTGGCGAAGTCGGCTCGAACCGCGTCCACCGTGATCCCGTCACGGATACGGCCGAAGGCGGTCATCGCGCGAAACGCGCTTCGATTCTCGTTCATCCGTTCTTCGTTCGCCGCCCGGAACGGGCAGGCTGACGTGGGCATGTAGACATCGTGCTCGACGGGGAACTGGGGGATGGGAGGGAGAACGCCAACGACCGTATGGGTGCGATCGTTCATCTCGAGCGCCGTTCCGACGACTGACTCGTCGGCTCCGAAGCTCCGCTGCCAGTAGCCGTTGCTCAGGATGAGAACGGCCTCGGCACCGAGGTCGTCGTCCTCGGGCCGGAACGAACGCCCGAGAGCAGGTGTCACACCGAGCACGTCGAAAAACTCCGCCGAGACGACGCCGGTCGAGACCCGCTCGGGCTCTTCGCGCCCGAGAAGCGTGAACGTCATCGAGTGGTGCTCGACGAGAGCCTCCAGAGTCTGGTTCTGGTCGCGGTAGTCGTAGACCTCTCGTATGGAGAATGCGAGGTTGTCCACGTCGGCCTTGGGCGCGCTCTGCTGGAGCAGCACGAGGCGTTCGCCCTCTTGGTAGGGGAGAGGCTCGAGGAGCACGCCGTTCACCAGGCTGAAGATCGCCGTATTCGCGCCGATGCCGAGCGCGAGGGTCACGACCGTGGCCACGGCGAATCCGGGGCTCTTTCCGAGTCCTCTCAGGGCGGAACGTAGGTCGACCAGCAAGGTCTCCATGAGCGCACCTCCAGGATTCTCTCCCCTAGATGTTCTACAAGTTAGTGCGCCGGAAGCGTTCTGTCAAGTTTCGGCCCGGTTACCCCACGAGATAGGCGCCCGTCCCCACGGCGATCAGGCTTTCCTTGTCGTTCACGAGCTCCATACGAATGACCGCCACCTTGTTGCCGGTACGAAGGACGCGACCCGAGCACAGGAAGTGCGCACCGAGCCCCGGGCGGAGATAGTCCACCCGAAGGTCGATCGTCCCGACGTTGGCGAGAGACGCCATTTTCTCTTCGGGAGTTCGCCCATCGGCGTCGCGCAGGGCTCCCATGAAGGCGACCAGACCGCCCGTCAGATCAAGAGTCGCCGAGACGACCCCACCATGAAGGCTTCCACGGATGTAATTCCCGACGAGCTCGTCTCGAAAACCGAACCGGATCCTCGCGCTCTCGAATGAGAGCTCCTCGATCTCGGTGCCGAGCAGCTTGTTGAAGGGGATCTTCTCGACGAAGAGGGCCCGCACGGCATCGAAGAGCTCCGTTACCTCGTCGCTCATCGAGGCCGTCAGCGAATTGGGTCGTAAACCGATGTCATGGTGCGTTATCCTACCCGGGATGGACGAGCGCGCTCAACGGGTGAGAAACGCCATTCGCTCGGCGGAGGAGCGAGCGCTCAGCCGCCATCCCCTGCTGCGTCATCAGAACGGCGTGGGCGCGACGTGGTTTCTGCTGGCCCTCGCCGGGATGTTCGCTCTGGGCGCGCTATATGCTACCGGGCGGATCCCCTGGTACGCGTGCTTGCTTGGCAACGCTTTTTTCGCTTCGATCCTGCACGAGATCGAGCACGACCTCATCCATTTCCTCTATTTCCGAGGTAAGCCCCTCGTCCACAACGCGATGATGCTTCTCGTCTGGGTTTTTCGCGGAAACGTCGTGCACGGCTGGTACCGCCGTAAGATCCACTTCCATCATCATCGCGCCTCGGGCTCGAACACCGACGTCGAGGAGCGCATACTCGGTCTGGGGACGCCATGGGGCATCCGGCGCGCGGCAGTCACCCTGGACGGCGCACTCGCCTTCCTGCTGAACGCGCGGAGGCTTTCGCGCGAGATTCCCGGCTTCCGGCGACGAGATCTTGCGCTCGCCTCGATTCCCGTCTATCCCGTCTTTGCGCTGGTCGCGCTGGGCTTCGTCCTTCGCTTCCCTCATCCTGCGATCGACGTGCTCGCCGTCGGTTGGGTGCTTCCCAACACCCTGCGGCAGGCCTCTCTCACGCTCATCTCCTCCAACGTTCACTACTACGGGGACGTCTCGAGCCTCGACGAGGAAACGCAGGTGCTCCGGCCATTCTACCTATGGCCGCTGCAGCTCTTCTGCTTCAACTTCGGCTCCACCCACGCCCTGCATCATTACGTCGTCGAGCAGCCGTTCTATATCCGGCAGCTCATCGCCCACGACGTCTTTCCCGTGCTTCGGGCAAACGGCGTTCGTTTCGACGACACAGCGACCTTCTCGAGGGCGAACCATTTTCGAGCGGCCTGAATCTTCGTTCTCTCGGCCGGACGGCTACTCCACGAGAGGTATGTTCGCGGCCAGATCGAAACGGATGAGGGCCCGAATCTTGTTCTCCATCTGGAGGTAGCGCACCGCGTTCATGGCGGGAATGATGCCATCGAGTCTGGACAGGTACTTCCTCTTGAGCGTGACCTCCGCCTCCTCGATGGAGAGCGCTTCCTCCATCAGGGACTTCGCCTTCGCGTCGGTCAGAGTGCTCGCGTTGTACTCGGTGGCATAACTCTGGATGACTTGCCCGAGCCGCTGGTTGATTCCCTCGAGCTCCTTCTGGTACTCCTCGTAAATCGGCCAGAACTTCGCCGACTGCGCCTCGGTGAGACCCAGATTCTCGGCAATGAGAAGCTTCTTGTCCGCCTTGAGCTTGTCCCGCAGGATGTCCATATTGCTCGCGGGCTGGTCTTGCACCTGGCCCGCCGATTGCGGGGCGGCCATCGTGGCAGTGGACAGCAAAACGGCCAGCGCTAGCGGGAGCGTGAGCCTGACGGCCGTCCTTCGAGAAGATTGCATGAGCGTTTTCCTCCTTGATGAATGGCGAAGCATATGCCGATGCGTCGATCACTTTCAATCGAAGCCTACCGCCTCATGACATCGGACCACATCGCGATCGGGTTTCGGAGCGTTCCAATGCCTTCCACCGAGCACTCGGCCACGTCACCCGGTTTCATAAAAATGGGGGGCGTGCGGGCCATCCCCACGCCCGAGGGAGTTCCCGTGGCGATGACGTCGCCGGGGCGAAGGATGAGGTTGTTCGAGGCGAAGTGTAGAAGCTCGTCGATGCTGTGCTGCATCAGCTCGGTATTCGCGTCTTGCATGCGTTGGCGCGAGAGATCGAACCAGATGTCGAGGCTCTGCGGATCGGCGACGAACTCTTTGGGAACGATGAACGGGCCGAGCGGCGCGAAGGTGTCCGAGCTCTTCCACACGAGCCAATCGGAGCCATATCGATTGTCGCCCCGGCCCTCACGGTCGCCGACGTCGTTCATCATCGTGTAGCCGAAGACGTGCTCCCTCGCTTTGGCGATGGGCACGTGGCTTGCCGGCTTTCCGATGACGACGGCGAGCTCGCATTCCCAGTCGAGCTGCTCGCGCCCGGGCTTCATGAGTATCGGTTGCTCGTGAGCGATGGCGATCCTCGGGGGCTTGAAGAAGAGGTAGGGATTCTGGCGGCGGTCCCCCTCGGGACGTTGCCAGAAATGGTCCATCGAGACGGGAGAGTCGTCGAGAGCGGAGGCATCCGACATCTCGGCGGGAGCTCCCGTTGTCATCTCCTGCGCGTGCGCCCAGTAATTGAGAGCGGCGGCGAGGATCACGCCCGGCCGAACCGGCGGCAGGACGATGAGCTCGTCGAGGTCGTGGACGTAGCTGGGGCGACGCTCGTCGTCGAGGCTTTCGGCAAGCGCCTCGACGATGGCATGGATGCGCTCCCGCATGCCGTAGTCGTAGCGTCCGATGAGCTCGCCCATGTCCTCGGGCATGGGGAGCTTCACCCACAACGGAAACCGTCTCTCGAGCGAGGCGTTCGCCCGTGCGAGTTCGATGACGTAACGGTCCCTCAGTACGATTCCGATGACCTCGTCTCCGTTCCGCTCGAAGGTGCCGAGCTTGAAAGGCTCCGGAGACGCAAGCGTTGCCAGAAAGAAGAGTGCGAGCATGCCGCAACGCTACGTGAACGAGTCGACCGCCGTCAAGGGGACGAGTCGTTCGCCGACGAGAAGGCAGCCGGCCAGTTCAGCACGAGGTGGATGCCATTATCGGTCCCAATCTTCCCATTCGAGGCCGACGACGCGCGAGAACTCGTCGGTATTGTGGGTCACGAGCGTCACTTCGTTTGCCATGGCGATGCCTGCGATCATCATGTCATTGGGTCCGATGTTTGTCCCGTACGCTCCATATCGTGTCGGATGATTCCGTATTGATGGGCGCACGAATCATCGAACGGAAGCGATCGGAAGGGAGCAAAGAACAATTGAAGCGCGCGATGGTTTTCCGCCGGCCGCTCGCTCTTTCGGGCACCGAAAAGGAGCTCTGCCTTCACAATCGAACACAACCTCACCTGGGACGGGCGGGAGGCGTTCAGTCGCGAAACGATAGCCGGCGACGTGTCATT
>DASPGQ010000364.1 GCA_035620555.1 Vicinamibacteria bacterium | reverse complement strand
CTCGCTCGGGGCCTACGGACCAGCTGACCGCAACTCCCCCACCGGTCTCCTCCGCCGCATCGACGGCGTTGCGAAGAACGTTGATTAGGAGCTGCTCGATCTGATCCCCGTCCGCCAGGAGATGGATACGCGGGCCGCTCGCCACGACGATGGGGTGGCTCGTCTGCAGGGCTGCGGCGCGACGCACGAGTGGTTCGAGGTCTACGTCCTGGAAGGTCGGCTGCGGGAGCCTTGCCAGCCGCGCGTAGGCGCTCATGAAGCGGCTCAGTGCTTCGCTCCTTTCGCCGATGATGCCGAGGCCTCGTCTCATGTCATCCTTCCAATCAGGCGCCATGACCTCCCGCTCCATCAAATGGACCAGAGTTCCCGACATGGATTTGATGGGAGCCAGCGAGTTGTTGAGCTCGTGGCCGATTACCCGGATCAGTCGGCGCCAGGCCTGACGCTCCTCTTCGCGCAAGGCCTGGCTCAGATCGCTCAGGACGACGATCTGGTGAGGCCTCCCTTCCTCGCGAAAACTTCCGCGGCGCATTCCCCATCGTCCCGTCTTGCCAGGAAAGGTCTTCTGGAAAGTCCGCTCCGCCGGGCCACTCAGGGACTCCTTCAGTCCCAGCACGGAAGCTTTTCGTCCCAATAGCCGCTCGGCCGGCTGCGCCAGGAGTTTCTCGCCCGCGCGGTTTACCAGCTTGAGCTCCTCCACGTCGTTGAAGGTGAAAACCGCGACGTCGATCTCGGCCATCACGGTTCTCAACAGGTTGGTGGCTTCGAGAGCACCGAGCCGCTGGTCGTGGAGCGTTTCTCCCAGTACATTCGCTTCGAACATCACCTGTCCGAGCGGTTCGTCCGTGCTCGCACCTCGGGCGCGTATGGAGTAATCGCCTTCGCGAAGGGCCGCCAGCAGATTGGATAGGGTCTGAAGGGGAGTGACGACACGCTCTCGCACCGCCTGGGAAAACCCGAGCCAGCCCCCCACGACGAAGAGAGTCACCGTCCACTGTACTTTGGCGGTGTAATCGCCGCCCCAGATGAGAATCATGGTAACGACGACTCCCGGTAGACCCGCGGTGAGAGCGAGGAGAAAGATCCGCAGATCGTGGCTCAGATGTTTGCGGCGAGCAGCGAGGGCCAGCCTTTCTCCTTGCTTGCCCAACGACCGAGCCTCCGTGGCTTACAAACGATATCTCTCGAGACGGCGATACAGAGCGCTTCGACTCAGGCCGAGCGCCTTCGCGGCGTGACTCACGTTTCCGTTGTAGCGAGCCAGGGCCTTCTGAATCAAGAGGCGTTCGACTTCCTCGAGATTCAGATCGTCGATCGAAGCTCCCCCGTCATCGGAGACCATCCGGAGTCCGAGATCCTGCACCGTCACGCTGTCCCCGCGGGCCATCAAAACGGCGCGCTCGACGGCGTGATCGAGCTCGCGGATGTTTCCCGGCCAGGGAAAATCATGCAGCGCCCGAACCGCCTTGTCGTCGAATCCGGTGACGTTCTTGCGATAGTGCCGGGCGTGCTGGACGAGAAAGCTGTGCGCCAGAGGTGCGATATCGGCACGACGGTCGCGCAACCGGGGCATGTGGATCTCGATGGTGTTCAGGCGAAAGAGAAGGTCCTGTCGAAACCGGCCTTCGGAGACCTCCGATCCGAGATCCGCGTTGGTCGCCGAGAGAATGCGCACGTCCGCCTGTTTCGTCTTCGAAGACCCCACACGCTCGAACTCACCCGTCTCGAGCACGCGCAAGAGCTTCCGCTGCTGGCTGTGGGGAACGTTCGCGATCTCATCGAGGAACAGAGTCCCGCCGTCGGCGAGCTCGAACCGCCCGACCCGATCCGATTTGGCGTCGGTATAGGCCCCTTTGACGTGACCGAATAGCTCGCTTTCGAAGACACCCTCGGAGAGCCCGCCCACGTTGACCGTCACCATCGGCTTCGGGGCACGGTTCGACCGGGCGTGAAGGTGCCGTGCCACCACACCCTTTCCCGTTCCGTTCTCACCGGTGATGAGGACGTTGGCGTCGGAGGGCCCCACGCGCTGAATCAGCTCGAGGACGGGCTTCATCGCCTGCGACTCGGCGACCAAAGTCGGGAACTCCTGCTGCAGCAGCTCGTTCTCCCGCTCGAGTCGCTCTCCTTTTCGCAGGGCACGGCCCAGCTCGATCTGGGTCCGCAAGATGCTCAGAAGCCGCGCATTGTCCCAGGGCTTCTGAACGAAGTCCCGCGCTCCC
>DASPGQ010000363.1 GCA_035620555.1 Vicinamibacteria bacterium | reverse complement strand
CGCTTCGATTTCTTCTTCACCGAGGATATGGGAGGGCAAGCCGCGGAGCTCCGCGAGTTCGAGATACCCGAGGACGGCGAATCGATTTATCGGGAGATCTTGAAACGGGACGGGTTCTTGAAAGAGTTCATGAGCCGGGGGGCCTGGCAGGACATTCATATTCCCGCGCTCCAGGCGAAGGACTTGGCGCTCGCGCTGATCGAGCGCGAAGGGCATCGCTATTCGGTTGCGGGGAAGAAGATCGTCAAAGCGGCCTGGCTGCTGGATATATTCGGCGACGAAGGGAATCGGGAGAGAGTGGAATCAGCCTACCTTCTCTTCGAGGCGGCGCTCGGAGATCTGGAAAGTGCCCATGCCCAGTAGCCTCCGCGCCGCGCTCGCACTCTTCCTGGGGTTTGGCACTCCTTCGATTCTCCTGGCCCATGAGGGCGGGCCTTCCCGTTTCAACTACCGCGACCATATCCGCCCCCTTCTGGAGAAGCGCTGTGGCGCCTGCCATCGGCGCGGGGGGCCGGCCCCCATGACGCTGCTCGAATACGACGAGGTCGTGCCCTGGTCACGAACGATGATGATCCAGATTCTGGAAGCAAGCATGCCGCCCTGGCTTCCGGCGGACGGCGTGGGCGAGTTCCTGAACGCGCGATCCCTGAGCGCCGCGGAAATCAACATGTTGATTGACTGGGCGGTCGGTGAGCTTCCGGAAGGTGAGCCGATCGACGTTGGAGACGACGCGCTTCTTCTACTGGAAGACCCCTTCGAGGATAGGCCGACCGCAGTCCCAGGTCCTCCACGAGAATGGAGCCTGGGAGACCCGGACCTCGTCCTGCGACCCGAGACCGGGGTCTCGATCGAAGTGGGGGAGGAAGAAAAGCTCGTTTGCCTGCCTCTGCCGGTCGCGCTCGAGGGCCCTCGCGTGGTCGAAGCGTTCGAAGTCAGACCCGGTTTGGCTAACGTAGTGCAGCGCGCGACGCTCTATCGAAGCGGTTCCTGCGACGACCGAGGACGACCGCTCTTCACCTGGCTTCCCGATCAGAAAAGCATCTCCGTTTCCGGCGGCCTGGGCGAGCCCCTCCCGGTCGGCTCCCCCCTATCCGTCGAGATCTTCTATCGCCGGGGATGGGAAGTCGGCGACGTCAGCCTGGAAGACCGCACCGAGGTAGGCATTTGGTTCGCTTCCGCCACGGAGCCCGTCCAATCAGTGCGAATCACCCATCGAGTCTATTCTTTCCCCACCGCTGTCGAGCTCCTCGCGATCTTTCCGGATCCATCGTCGATGGATGACCTTCAGCCATTTCGAGTCGAGGCGCGGTTCCCTGGTGGACAGGTCATCCCACTTCTCGTCATCGAACGGTACGACCCGACGTGGAGGGAGAAGTACCAGCTTCGCGAACCCATGCGGCTTCCACAAGGTGCGGAGATCCGACTCTCTCGGCCCGCGGCGTGGATCGATTTCACGCCTACCCAGGACAAAGCCGAATAGGGAACTCGCTGCATCAATTGTTCTGTCTGAACACGTCGCGCTTCGGCTTCGTCCCGTCCGTGGCAGGCATCCATGGCGACCGCCCGCATCGTGACGTAGAATCGCTCCGCTGCGTCTCGGCGGTTTCCAGGAGGTTCTCATGCGTCACCGCATCGCGCTCATTTGCGTAATCTGGCTCCTCGTCACGCCTCTCGTGTTGCTCGCTCAGGAGCTCGACCCGGGCTACATCCTCCCGCCCGAGCCCGTTCAGGACATCTTCCGCAAGGACAAGAACTTCACGACCCTGAACCAGCTCGGCCCCGACGGCGATCACTTTCTTGTCCCACTCTCCACCGAGCTGTCGACGCTCGAGAAGATGGGAGAGGAGACGTTGAGGCTCGCTATGCTCGAGGTCCGACCACGCGTGAACCGGGAGTGGCACCTCGATACCTACGGGATCTACGGGCTGCAGGTCTTCTCATTGAGCCAGCGACGATTTCGCGACATCGACCTCCCCGCGGGCATTTTTGTCAGCGACATGATGTGGTCGACCGACGGCAGCGAGCTCGCTTTTCTCGCCCATTTGAGCGAGAGGACCGAAGTGTGGATCGCCGACGTGCGCACCGGGAAAGCTCGCTCGGTCTCGAGTGCCCCGGTCATGGCAACACTGGCTGCGGGACCTGCCCAGCGAAGGCCGTCGGAAGCGCCGTCGGGAATGCTTCAGTGGACTCCGGAGGGAGGCCTGCTCACCTTGCTCGTTTCCCGAGAGCGAGGCGACGCGCCCCGAAGCGGCCTTCCCAGCGGACCCATCGTCCGTACGACACGGGACAAGGAAACACCGAATCCGACGTATCCCTTCCTCTTGCGGGATCAGGCGGACGCCGAACGGTTTCGCTACCACACGACGAGCCAGCTCGCCGAGCTCAAGCCCGGACAAGCTCCACGCTGGATCGGAAGACCCGGCATGTTCCTCGAATTCTCGTTGAGCCCCGACGGCAAGCACATCCTCGCCGAGCGAATCGTGGAGCCGCTTTCCCACATCGTGTCCTTCACGGAATTCGCCCGGAATCTCGAAGTGATGGACCGCGACGGAAACGTCCTCTCCACGGTCCGAGAAATGCCTATCCGAGAAGGTCGCGAGCGGGGACCCGATCGGATCGAGCAGAAGCTCCCTCGTGAGGTCCGGTGGCGGCCGGACGGAAACGGACTCGCGTTTCTCTGGCAGGAGGAAGCCGACGAAGAAGAAAACGATGGGAACGAGGAGGAGGCGACGAAGAGCGACAAGGCGGATCGCCTCATGCATCTCGAAGCTCCCTTCGCGCTCTCGAGCGCACGAGTCCTGGTGACTTCCGACGTCTCGAAAAAGGAGACCTTTGCCGACGTTCGTTTCTCGCTCGAAGGGGACTGGGCCTTCACCCTCGTGAAAAGCTCGACGAACGGCAAATCCCGCGAGCGGGTGGCAGCGTTCGACCTGAATCGGGACCCCGCGCAGGAGCACGTCATCGCCGCGGACCACGATCCCGAAGATCCGGTGAAGCTGCCCGGCGAGGTGCTCACCAGGTCGACACCCAACGGCCTGCTCTACGCACTGTTATCGACCGACGGGCGACATGCCTACTTGAAGGGTTCCGGCTACGCAGAGGATTTCGAGCCCCAGCCTTTCATCGATCGGATTCGCATCGCCGACGGAAGCAAAGAGCGCCTGTTCGAAGGGCGCGAGGACGCCTACGAGCAGCCACTCGTGCCGCTCGACGCCGATTTGACGCGCATGACGGTGAGCCGGGAGACCCGGACCAACTTCCCCGACAGCTTCCTATGGAGCTCCGACGCGGAGATGGTGAACCTCACGAACAACCGGGATCCGTTTCCCGAGCTCACGGCCGTCGAGCGCGTCGATTTCGAGTTCACCCGGCGTGACGGCCTCGTGGTGCAAGCGCGGATCTCACTTCCCCTGGGTTATCGGGCGGGCGAGCGCGTTCCCGCGATCTTCTGGACCTATCCCTCGGAGTACTCCTCGGAAAAGGAGTACCGTCGCGATGCCATTCGTGACCGCGCCCACAACCGGCACAACGAGCTCAGCTACCTGCGTTGGTCCGACATCTGGCTGACCCAGGGTTACGCTCTCATCCACCCCGACGTTCCCATCATCCGCAAAGACCGCACCTACAACGACAACTACGTCCAACACCTCGTGGACAGCCTCTATGCCGCCATCCGGAAGGTCGACGAGCTCGGCTACGTCGACATCGATCGTATCGGTCACGGCGGGCACAGCTATGGCGCGTTCGCCACGGCCAACCTCCTTGCCCACACGCCCTACTTCAAGGCGGGGATCGCCGGCGACGGCGCCTACAATCGAACCCTCACGCCCATGGGTTTCCAGAGCGAGCGACGTTTCCTCTGGGAGAATCCACACGTCTACTTCGAGATGTCACCGTTCTTCCAGGCGGACCACATCGATACGCCGCTTCTGATGTACCACGGCCTCGACGACAACAACACCGGCACCTTTCCGATCCAATCGGAGCGGATGATGCAGGCCCTCACCGGGCTGGGAAAGACGGCGGTCCTGTACCTCTATCCCTTCGAGTCGCACGGGCCCCGAGCGAGAGAAACGTACCTCGATCTCTGGGCGCGGTGGCTCGAATGGTTCGACACTCATGTAAAGGCACCCGGAACCGAGCAGGCCCCGCCGACCGAAAACCAGAGCGTCGCCCAGCGATGAGCCGAGAATCCGCTCGACGCCACAGGTCACGAGTCGGGCACGCATGACGGGCGGCGCTTTTGACATCGGGGCGTCAGGTCGTAGACTTCTCGGTGACCCGGAGTCTGATGGGGAAGCCGACGACCAACGATCATTCGGATGAGCTCGGGACGATTCTGGACGCCGCCCCGTTCCCGCTCCTCATCAGCCGTCTATCCGACGGCGAGGTTCTCTACGCGAACGACCGTATTGCCGAGCTCGTGGGCTTGACGGCCCGCGAGCTCGTGGGGAACAAGACTCCGGATTTCTATCAGAGTCCGGCGGATCGGAAAGCGCTCCTTGCCGAGCTAGAACGGGCAGGGCGGGTGACCGACTACGAGCTACGCCTTCGAGACAAGGAGGGCCGGGAACGCTGGGCGCTTGCCTCGGTGGCCAGGGCAAGGCTCAGAGGCGAAGACGTCCTGGTGGTGGGTCTCAACGAGATCACCGAGAGGAAAGCGGCCGAGCGGGCGCTCTCGGACAGCGAGCGTAAATTCCGCGGTCTCGTGGAGAACGCCAATGACATCATTTTCGTGCTGACGCCCGACGGGATCATGAGCTACGTGTCGCCCAACTGGCCGGAAGTACTCGGCCATGACGTGTCGGAGATCATGGGCAAGAGCTTCGCGCCGTTCGTCCATCCCGACGACCGTCGAGCCTGTTACGATTTCCTCGCCCTCGTCGTCCGGACGGGAGAAAAGCAGAGCGGCATCGAGTACCGCGTTCGGCACAAGGACGGGAGCTGGCGATGGCACACCTCGAACGCGTCTTGCCTCAAGAACGCGAACGGAGACGTCGAGTGGGTTCTGGGCATCGCCCGGGACGTGACCGACAAGAAGAAGGCGCAACGGGCCCTCGAGAAAGCGCACGAGAAGCTCCGGGCAGCTCAGGCGCAGCTCATCGAGGCCGAGAAGATTGCCGCGCTCAGCAGCCTGGTGGCGAGCATCACGCATGAGTTCAATTCTCCGCTGGGAGCCATCAACAGCGTGCAGAACACCCTGGCGACCGCGGTGGCCAGGCTCGCGGAGGACTTGAATGCTACGGAGCTCGGCCATCGGGAGAATCGCGTTCGGTCGACGCTCACGGCGATCGAGGAGGCGGACTCCATCATCCGCTGCGGGGCGGATCGCATCATGGAAATCGTTCGGCGGCTGCGCGGCTTCGTTCGACTCGATGAAGCGGAGCTGAAGCCGGCGAATCTCCACGAAGGCATCGAAGATGCCCTGGCGCTACTGCACGCCGAGCTCGCGGGAAGGGTCGACGTGGTGCGCGACTACGGAGACCTTCCCTCCGTCATCTGTCATCCGGCTGACCTCAATCAGGTCTTCCTCAACCTGCTCAAAAACGCTTCTCAGGCCATCGCGGGCCGGGGCACGATCGCAATTAGTACGTCGGTGGAAGGCGAGATGGCTCGCCTTTCGTTCCGGGATAGCGGCAAGGGAATTAGCGAGCATCGGCTGAAGTCCATCTTCGATCCGGTATTCAGCACCAAAGCCGAACGAGTGGGTGCCGGGCTGGGGTTGGCCATATCGAGTCAAATCGTCAAACAGCACGGGGGCGAACTGACCGTCGACAGTCGTCTGGGCGAGGGCTCGGTCTTCACCGTCAGAGTTCCTTTGAGACCGCAGGTAACACGTTTACGGAGTCCGTCGTTTTCGAAGTCGACAGGAGGGGATCTATGAGGCTGATGGCTCTGCTCATGACGAGTCTGGCGTGTTTAGCCGCCGATGCGCAGGAACGAGAAACCCCGGTTCTCGAGACGATTCGACCCTTCAACTCCTACGGGCATGTGTACGACGACCAGAGTATCGAAGCGATGCGACCTCGAGTGATGGGGAGCCGGGGGGTGATCTCGAGCGGGCATTACCTCGCGACACTCGCGGGCATGGAGGCCTTTCGCCGGGGCGGCAACGCCTTCGATGCCGGCGTCACCGCGGCCATGGCGCTCAAAGTCACCAAGATGGGCTACGCCGGCTGGACCGGAGTGGCGCCTCTCATTCTGTACAGCTCCAGGGACCGTGAGGTCTTGACCCGCGTCGGGGCGGGAACGACTCCGGCAAAGGCTACTCTCGCGCACTTTCAGGAGCATGGTAAGACGGCGATCAACACCGCCCTCATTCCCGCCGACGTCGACGTCTGGCTCGCCGCTCTCGACCGCTACGGCACATTCAGTTTCGAGGAAGCCGTTCAGCCCGCGCTCGAGATCGCCGAAAGCGGCTATCATCTCTACAAGCATCAAAAAGGGCTTCTCGACACTCAGCAGGAAGAGATCACCGCATTTCCCTACAACGTCCAGTTCTGGTTCCCAAACGGCGTCGGGCACCAGAGGCTGGGTGACCGAATGAAAAACGGCGACCTGGGAAAGCTCATCCGCACCATGATGAAAGCGGAAGAGAAGGCGCTTGCCGATGGAGCGTCACGCTCTGAGGGAATCCGAGCGGCGCGTGATGCCTTCTACCAGGGAGACCCTGCCCGGGCGGTGGAAGATTTCTTCTCCCG
>DASPGQ010000362.1 GCA_035620555.1 Vicinamibacteria bacterium | reverse complement strand
TCCGATTCTTTTCGGCCTCGCAACCCGCGGGCAACGGCGTTACGGACACCGGCGAAACCTTGAACTTCAATTTGCTGCCACATCCGCCACGGCCCCGACCTGGACAACGGAAACCCGCAAGCGGACGGCGCTTCGCTTCGTGGACATCGGTCGTTTTCATCGATAAGCTACCGTGACCAGTGAAGACGCGGTGCCCCGGATGTCACTCGAACCAGGTACGACATTAGGCTCCTACGAAGTCGAGGCGCCGATCGGCGCCGGCGGTATGGGCGAGGTCTACCGAGCGCGCGATACGAAGCTCGGACGTGACGTCGCCGTCAAAGTTCTTCCCGAGTCCTTCGCCCGAGATCCGGACCGTCTCTCGCGATTCGAGCGCGAAGCTCGGGCGGTCGCGGCGCTGTCACATCCCAACATCCTCGCCATCTACGATTTCGGTACCGCGGACGGCCACAGTTTCGCGGTGACGGAGCTGCTCGAGGGAGAGACGCTTCGGGAACGGCTCAGCCAGGGCCCCCTGCCGGCGAGAAAAGCGATCGAATATGGCGCTCAAGTAGCCCGTGGACTCGCCGCCGCCCACGGGAAAGACGTCGTTCACCGGGACCTCAAGCCCGAGAACCTTTTCATCACCACGGATGGTCGCGTGAAGATTCTCGACTTCGGGCTCGCGAAAATGGTTTCGCCCCAGGCGGCGCGTGATGAATCCCAGTCTTCCGCGCCGACGCGTGCGGCCGGGACCGAGCCCGGAGTGGTCCTCGGCACCGTGGGTTATATGTCTCCCGAGCAGGTGCGGGGTGAGCGAGCCGATCACCGTTCGGACATCTTTGCGTTCGGAGCGATCCTCTACGAGATGCTCTCCGGTCTTCGGGCATTCCAACGGGAAACCGGTGCGGAAACCATGACCGCGATCCTCAAGGACGACACGGCGGAGTTGCGCGAGTCCCCGCCGGCTCTCGAGCGCATCGTGCACCGTTGCCTCGAGAAGAATCCCGGCGAGCGTTTCCAGTCCGCCTACGATCTGGCCTTCGCGCTCGAGTCCGTGTCCCGGGAGTCCGGGCCCGCCAAAGTCGAAGCGGCCCCTCGCGAAACCAGTCGTTCCTGGACCGCGGTGACGCTCGCGATCGTCGCCGTGCTCGCCGCCTATTGGTTGGGCCGCGCCTCGAGCGGTGCGTCCGATGAACCGCTCGTCACCTACGAGCGCCTGACGTTCCGGCGCGGCAGGGTGTACACGGCCCAGTTCGATCCAGAAAGCCGCGACGTAATCTACACCGCATCCTGGGATGGGGCGGTGCCGGAGGTCTACTCGACGCTACCGGGCACGCGGGCGTCGCGTGAGCTCGGTTTGAAAGGCGCCGACGTCTTGAGCGTGTCGTCGCGCGGCGAGATGGCGGTCCTCCGGAAAGCGGACGGCGCAGGGCTCGTCACCTGGGATGACGTCGACGGAACCGCGGGAACCCTCGCTCTGACCACCGCCTCGAGCGGAGCCGCCCGAGATATTTCGGAGAGCGTTCTGTTCGCGGACTGGACGGCGGACGGAGACGAGTTGGTCGTCGTTCGCCGGATCGATGGCCGGTTTCGCGTCGAGCTCCCGATAGGCACGGTCATCTACGAGACGACGAACGTCCTTTCGTCTCCGAGAGTGTCGCCCGACGGCAACGCGATCGCGTTCGGCGAGAAAGCCATGGGCTTTTCCTCGAGCTGGTCTCTCGGGTTTCTCACCTTCGACGGGGAAGCGACACGGTTCGACACCGGGTTCCGGGGAGACAGGATGGATTTGGCGTGGTCTCCCGACGGTGGCGAAGTTTGGTTCAACATGGCTCAAGGAGCGACTCCCGACCTCCACGCGATGTCTCGTAACGGCTCCCTGCGTACGCTTCTGCGGCCGCCGATACCCCTCCGCATTCTCGACGTCGAGAGGGACGGCCGGCTCCTAGTGGCGCGCACCAACTCTCGGGTCGGGGTGATGGGCATCGCTCCGGGCGATACGGTTCTGCGCGATTTTTCGTGGCTCGACAGCACCGAGATCGATGCCATCAGCGGCGATGGCAAGACGCTGCTTCTCACCGAGTACGGCGAAGGGGGCGGTGAGGAGTGGGCCGTGTATCTGCGCAACGCCGACCGCTCGCCGGCCGTTCGCCTCGGCGACGGTCAGGCGTTCGACCTGTCTCCCGACGGCAAGTGGGCGCTCACGATGCCGCGCGATCCGGTGTCTCTCGTTCTCCTTCCGACGGGGCCAGGGACGCCGACCGAGGTCGACAACGACTCCATCGTCGACTTCGTCACGGCATCGTTCGTCTCGGACGTGGACGAGATCGTCTTCGCCGGAATCGAAGAGGGTGAGCCTTTGCGCTGGTTTCGCCAAAGCGTTCCCAACGGAAAGCCTCAGGCGATCACCGGTCCGGTCTCATTCTTCAAAGGGGGCGCCATTCTCGGGTCGAGCCCGGTGTCTCCGGACGGCACGACGATCGCCGCGGCGCACGACGGAAAGATTGCGCTCTACCCACTCGACGGAGGTGAGCCCCGCGTTCTCGACGTCCCCGATTCGGCGCTAGTGATCCGCTTCACGACCGACGGGCGCCATCTGTTCTACGCGGAGGAAGGCGACCGTTCCATGAGCGTCTATCGTATCGAGATCGAGACGGGACAGCGGCAGCTCTGGAAGACGATTGAGCCAGATCCATCAGGGCTCGACGACATCTATGCGATCCAAATCTCGGACGACGGCGAGTCCTTCTACTACACGTTCCAACGAGGGTACTCAGACCTGTTTCTCGTGCAGGGCCTTCGATAGCGAGGAACGAACACCCGAGGGCGGAGCTCCGTGCGGAAGGAGACCCTCCCCTTCCAACGTCGCCTCCCGATAGATCCACTCAAGGTAGGAAATCCTACTCCGATCTCATAGCGTTTTCCTCGGAAGCAAATTTTAGGTGGACGCATGGGCTAGCACGCCAGCAACGAGACTACCGCGAACAGCGGGCCAAGGACATCCTCCATCGCTCCGGCCCCCAGCGAGGCCAGGATCTCGTAGTCGCCGAGTTGCGCGTGCCGGCCGGCAACGCCATGGGAAGCGCTCTGCAGGCTGATGAAAAAGTACAGCCCTGCCTGCCGAGTGGCGGCCAAAAACGTCTGCCGCGAGATCGGCGCGAAGCGCCGCAAAGGCCGAGCCGTGGCGGCCGGGCGATCGCGGGTCCCGCCACGGCATTGAGCACTCTATATCGTTTCATCTGTCGGAGTGGCCACTCGGCCATGAGTAACTCTAGAGAGAGAGGTTAACCCCGCAGGGCCCAGTCGGGTGTAGCGGTGTCTCAGTCCTCGGATCCGGCCAGCGCCCGGATGATGACGCTCCAGTGGTCCAGCGCGCCGTAGAAGCCGGAGATCGGCACCCGCTCGTCGAGGCCGTGGGCGTACATCTCGTCCGGGTTCATGAAGATGCCGCTGACCCCCCACGTGGGGACGCCCGCCTTGCGAAAGTGCACTCCGTCTGTGCCGCCGGACTCCATGAAGGCGACGATCTCCACGTCGGGGTAGCGGGCGTGCACCGCCCGGGTGACGGCCGCCACCACGTCCTCGCGCAGCTCGGAGATCGGGCTCTCCGTCGGCTGGCCCAGCATCTCGAACTCCACCGCTTGGTCGGAGACCGCTCTCCGCAACGCGCTCTCCACCTCGGCCACCGACACACCGGGAAAGATGCGGCAGTTGACCGTCGCGGTGGCCGACTGCGGCAGGGCATTCTCCGCGTGGCCCGCACGCAGCATCGTGACCACGCAGGTCGTGCGCGTGGTTCCCACGTAAGACGGCTCCCGTGCCAGGCGCTCGGCTGCGGCCTCGTCCGTCGGGTCGTCGGCGAAGCGCCGCATCGCCTCCCCCAGCTCGCCGCCCAGCTTGCGGCCGGTCTCCCGGAAATAGCCGCGCGTCATCTCGCTCCAGCGTACCGGGAATTGGTACGCCCGGATCCTCTCGATGGCATCCGCAAGCTCGTAGATGGCGTTGTCTTCTCGCGGGCGCGAGCTGTGCCCGCCGGGATTGCGCACGGTGATCTCCCAGGTGACGTAGGTCTTCTCGGCCGCCTGGATGTTGTAGGTCACGGCGTTGCCGTCCCTGTCGAGGTCGCCGCTTCCGGCATCCGAGTTCAGCGCGAACTCGGCCTGCGCCAAGTCGGGCCGCTCGTAGGCGAGCATGCGGGTGGTCGTCATGCCGGTCTCCTCGTCCCCGGAGAAGACCAGGAACAGGTCCCGGGTGGGGACGAAGCCGTCCTTCTTGAGCCGGATGAAGGTCGAGGTCAGATGCGCGACGCCGAACTTGTTGTCGATGGTGCCGCGGCCGTAGAAGTACTTCTCGTCTCGGGTCAGCTCGAAGGGCGGACGCTTCCAGTCCTCGGCGTAAGCCTCGACCACGTCCATGTGCGCGAGGAAAAGGATCGGCCGCGCGCCGGAAGAGCCGTCGCCGCGATAGCGGACCACCAGCGACGCGAGCTCCCCCTTCGGCAGAATCTCGACGTCGCCTTTGGGGAAGCCCGCCGCGACCAGTTCGTCCGCCAGATAGCGCGCCACCTTCGGCGTGTTGCCCATGCGCTTCGAGGTATCCACCTCGATGAGCGTGCGGAAGATCGCAAGCGCCTTCCTGGCGTGCTCGCTGTCACGGGTCTCCTGCGCACGAGCCGGCATCGCGATCGACACCACGGCGGCCATGATGAGATTGGAAAGTTTCATCGTTTTCCTGTGGTTAGGGGTAGGACCTTTCACACGGGCAAAGTCGGGATCGAGCCGAATTTCCGTCTCAAGGGTGTGCTCGTGAGCTCCGAGGTGAGGGTGCCACACCTGGAATGGAAAGGCAATGCAATGGAAAGCTCGTCTTCGAGCTGGGGGCTATCTGGTGGCAGAGACGCCGCCAGCGTTGGGTTCGCTACCCGAGGAATGTCGTTTCGTTGAAATGGACAAGGACTAGGCATGGGTGGAGAGCGGGAGGAACTGTTTGGCCGAGAGGCCGTCGGCCTGCGACCTTGGTCCGGCTCCGGCTCTCGGGGTGGAGTCCGACCCCGCGCGTCCACACCGCTGGTCGTCACCCAGCTCGCACTCTGCTACAGTGGGAAGGGTGCGATTCACTCGGTACTTTCTCGAGATACGCACAAGACCCGATCGAGCAATAATCTTGGACGAGTGGATCAAACGCGGCGTTGAACAACCGCAACGGCAGCAAGTGCAGCAGGATGGCCGCATTCGACGGTGGGTACAGATTCCGGAGATGGAGGGGCGTTATCTTCGTGTCGTGCTCTAAGAGGATGGGGAGACCGTCCACAATGCCTTTGACCGTGGATTCGAGCCATGAAAGTTAAGTACTACGCAGAAACCGACACGCTCTACATTCAGTTTCGCGATGGATCCGTTGCCGAGACCCGTGATCTGGACGAGAATACCGTTCTGGATTTCGACTCCGATGGAAATCTCTGCGCCATGACGATCGAGCACGCCTCATCGCGAACGGGAATTCCCGAGTTCTCGTACGAGCAGATTCCCGCCTGAGCCAGGGCTGCGGGGGATCCGTCAGTTGACTTCGATTCCTCGGGACCACGGTTCCGACTTCGGGCGGGTGCTCGCGGCGTTCGAGGTGCCCCCGGCCGAACGGGGCGACGACTTCCTGGCATTTCTCGACGAGCTCGGCTATCCGTAAACCCCTGAGCCCAGACAACGCCGCGATTCGTTTGTTTCTGTCTTGATCGTCCACTTCTCGACGAAAGGGCCGACTCTCACTACTCCATCCTCAAAGCGCGGCTGGCTTCCAAGCTCGATGCCCGTTGAGCCGGGACGATCGAGGCGACGAACGCGGCCAGGCTCAAAACCACCGTCGTTACGAGCAGAATCGCCGGAGAGTAGGGCTTCACTTCGAACAATTGCGTGGTCATCGCGTGGCCCGCCGCGATGCTCGCCGGAATCCCGATCGCCAGGCCGATGCCGACCTGGGAGAAGGCGCCGCGAAGCACGAGCTTCAAGACCTTCCATCGGTCGGCGCCCAACGCCATCCGGAGGCCTATCTCGCTCGTGCGGCGCTCTACCGAGTAGGCGGTCGTTCCGTAGAGCCCGATCGAGGCCAAAATCAAAGCCAGCACGCCAAAAAGGGAAGTCAGTTTCGTGAGCATGGCCTGCTGCGAGAAGTTCCCGTCCACGAGGTCGCCGTAGGTCATGAAGTCGATGAGAGCCAGATCCGGATTCGCCTTCGCGAGAGCGGCCCGTACCTGCGGCTCCAACCGAGAGATCGCCGCTTCGGTGAGGAGCACGGCGGTGTTCAAGAAGTGATTCGCTTCCTCGAACGCCTGGAGGCGCGGCACGTCGTACTGCATCCACTGTGCCGACGGCAGATAGAACCTCGGCGGAATCTCCCTCGTCGGCCCTCGGTACTGAGCATCTTCCGCGACGCCGACAATTTCGAACGCTCCCGCGTATTTCTGGTCCAAGTCCCCGAAGCGTCGGCCGATCGCATCTTCGGGGCTCTGAAAGAACTTGGTCGCGAACGTCTCATTGACGATGGCCACGTGGCGCGAGCTCTCGTTGTCCTGCTCGGTGAAGGCGCGGCCTTGAACGATCTCGGTGCCGAGGGTCTCGAAGTAGCCTGGGCTCACCCGAAGCCACGACGAGCTGTTTTCGTAGCTCCCGGGCGGAGGGGGCTCCTGGCCGTCGATATAAACGGTCTCGCCCCAGTTGTTGCCTTCCATGGGCGCGTACATCGCGAAGCTCACACGACGAACACCCGGAATCGCCCGGAGATCGTTTTCGAGCTGACGATAGAGAGCGGGAAGAGCGTCCGTATCATAGCCAGCCATCCGAGGATCGAGATGGAAGATGTAGCGATTCTCGGGCTCGAACCCGAAATCCTGGCGCTGCATGTTTCGGAGACTCTCCATCAGGAGTCCCGCCGCACCGAGAAGCACGAGAGAGAGCGCCGCCTGGGCAACGACGAGGGACTTCTGGGTCCAGCCGCCGGAGTGGCCCGTCGAACGACGAGCATTCCGCAAAGCATCCGCGGGGTCTATCTTGGCCGTCATCCAGGCGGGAACGACGCCGAAGAGAATACCTGTGAGCACCGAAACCGCGAGCGTGAAACCGAGCACCGGAAGCGACGGCATAGGATCGATGGCGACGGCATTGTCCCGAAACGCGAGCGTCAGGATGAGGCTCGTCCCCCAGAAGGCGAGTGCGATCCCGGCGAGGCCGCCGAGTAGACCTAGCGCGGTGCTCTCCGTCAGCACCTGGGCTATCTGCCGGGAGCGCCCGGCGCCGAGCGCAGTACGAAGACAGGTCTGTTCGCGCCGGCTCGCCGCCCGCACCAGCATGAGGTTTGCCACGTTGGCGCACGCGATGACCAGCACGAAGCCCGAGACCCACATCAAAAGACGGATGCCCGACTCGTACCGGTTGCGCATCATCTGAACGCCCGCCCCACCGGGCGACAGGTTGAGCGTCTGGTTGGCAACGAGCTCTTTCTCCCCCTCATCGAGCTCGGCCACCGGGCTCAGGAGCCACTGACGAAGGAGCACTTGCAGCTGGGCTTCGATACGTTCCGGATCCGCGCCCGGCGCGATGCGGCCGATGATGTCGAGCCAATCGGAGGTAGGGAAGTCCATGAGCGTCGGGCTGCCATCGATGAGACGCTGCCCATGGATTGGAATCCAAAACGCCGGCGTTCTGTCGAGCCGGTCTCCCGAGAAGCTCGGCGGCGTAACCCCAACGACCGTAAACGGTCGACCATTGAAGGTGAAGCTCGCGCCGACGACCGACGGGTCCATCCCGTACTTCTGGCTCCAGGTTTGATAGCTCATGACCACGACTGGATCCACACCCTCACGGTCATCGTCCTGCGTGAAAACACGTCCGATATAGGAGCCGACCCCGAACATCGAAAAGAAATTTCCGGAGACCCATTGGATTTGTTGGGACTCCGCGGGTTGGTCGCTCCCACTCCGGCGGACTCCGGCGAGGCTGCGGCCGGCCTGAAACGCCGCGAGCTCGCTGAACCCCTCCACCTCGTCGCGGAAGTGCTCGTACTTCGCGTACGAAAAGAGCGACCAGCTCCCTTGCATTCCGCCGTTGACACAACAGTTCTCGTTGTCGCCCACCCGATAGAGCTCATGGGGCTCGGATACGGGCAGGGACTTCAGCAAGACGGCATGCACCAGCGTGAAGATGGACGTCGTCGCCCCAATCCCGAGCGCGAGGGTCAGAATGACGGTCACGGTGAAACCGGGCGCTTTTAAGAACTGCCTCGTCGCATACCGGAGATCTTGTAGGGTTCCCATACCACCTCTGAGCTTAGACGGAGAACTGCCTCCGATAGTTGCGCACGATGTGAACCGAACGACTGTCCGCCGACATCCCCGAGGAGCATCCCCGTTCGTACAACTGCCTCATGAGGAACGCACGCGCATCTTCAGGCGAGGTGGAGGTTGCGATCGTGAGATTTCTGGAAATCCCCGGGAGGCACCCCGAGCGTGGATTTCGTCCTTACGCCCCATTGGCGTCTGGGTGACTTCGTGTTGGAACCTCCCCGAACCGGCAAGCCTTCCTCCGATTTATCGGCCTCGCAACCCGCCGGAGAACGGCGTTATTTCAGGTGGTCGAGGAACAACCACGAGAACGTCAAGGCGCTCTGGGAAGACCGATTCGAGAACACCCACGACCGGCGGCGAGGCTTCACCGACAACGCCGTCGCTCGCCACCTCGACCAGCGCGTCGCCGGAAAAGGATGCGTCGCATGCCGTCGAACTCCATCATCTCCGCCTGCTCGGGGCTCATGTACTTCGGAGTTCCGACCCACTGGCCGGGGCAGTGTGGGAACATGAGCACTCCCTTCCAGGAGCGAGAGCATCCTCCGGAACTGTGCATCCCGGGACTGCGTGCCCGCCGCACGGCGGCGATAACTGGGAGGTTCCCCACGCGGTTCTGCCCTCGAGGCTCTCCGGGCCACTTCATCGAGTGACTCAGTGGCAAGTATTCCGCATTCTGCGTGGTATACTCTTTGTACGTGGTACACGAAAAAGCGTGCCTGACGAGGGTAAGCCATTGGCGGATAGACAAAACATTACGGTTCAGCTAGATAAGGTAACTATCCACAAGGCGAAAGTGCTGGCGGCAAAGCGTGGAACTTCCGTGAGTGGACTTCTGGCGTCTGAGCTGGAGCGGCTAGTAGGTGACGACGATGCCTACGAGGCCGCGAGACGTTCCGCGTTGCAGTTTCTCGAGCGCGGATTCAAGCTAGGTGGCTCGATCCGCGCATCGCGAGAAGAACTGCATGAGCGCCGATAGGGTTTTTGTCGATACCAACGTCTTGGTATACGCGCACGACACCGAGGCTGGCTACCGTCACCGGCGCGCCGCCGATATGATCGCCGAGCTATGGGGAACGCGCACCGGGATACTGAGCGTTCAGGTGCTTCAAGAGTTCTACGTCAACGTAACCCGGAAGATTCCGGAGCCGCTGCCCATGGCCACAGCGAGGGAAGTCGTTCGAAATTATACACTCTGGCAAACCGAATGGATCCTCCCGAAGGATGTGACGCGTGCTTCGGAAATCGAGCAGGAAAACAGCATCAGTTTCTGGGACGCGCTCATCGTCACCGCCGCCGTCAAAGGTGGAGCGTCGCGAATTCTTTCCGAGGATCTGAATCCCGGACAGATCATCGCCGGAATCCAAATCGAGGACCCATTTGCGGTTCCCTAAATGAATAAGGAACGTTGACGTGTGCACGGCGAGAGCTCGCTTTCCTGGGCCGAGTCCGCCACGCTCGCGGTCTCCACTGGCACCTCGACGACGGGTATCTCGGCACAACCCGCACCTTTCACCAGCAGCGCACGACATCGAGCCCGGCTCGCACCAGGTGACCCGTCATCGATGCGGCGGGCAATCGTCTGTCGCGACGTTTCGAGGTGCTGGGAAGGGGGAATTGAGATAATTCGTATGAAAAACCGAAGCCTTCTGCACAGAGTCCGCGCTCTTCGCTTCTACTCGCACCGCTCCGTGTCAAAAGCTGTGGGGAGATTTTGACGAGGTCTAACGGTCAAACGGCGTTTAGAAGGTTGGTGAATCGGTATCTTCCCTAGTTCGGCGGTCCTACCCATCCCTGGTTTTCAGGTTGCCAGGCACCGCTATCGAAAGCTCGGAGACCCAGCCTAATTCCCGTCGACGATTGCGATGGAGCCGCGATACTTCTGGACGAGCTCCCAAAGCGCTTCGAGGGGGACGGCACCCTCCAGATGCAGATGGATCTCGACCTTGGGCAGAGAGTGGATGAAGGATTCCAATGATGATGAGCTCATGAGAACTCCCGTCTCGATACCTTACGTTTTTCCAAGGCGAGCGATTCATTCTTCCAGCAGAACGAGATCGCTCCCTACGCCGTCCTCCTGTGGATAGAGGATCCAGCGCCCGTCGGGAGAAACGCTCAACCCTCCGTACTTGCCGATGCGGGTGTCTGGACCGAGCTCCGCTACCGGGATCACCTGACCTTTGTCCAGATCGAAGCTCTCGATGAGAAACCCCGACCTTTCTTCCTCGCGGAGGTACACGAGTCGCCGGCGCCACAATTGCAAACTCGCCCGGTATATCTCCGTTTCGAGAACGACCGTCTCCTCACCGCTTTCTAGCGAAATCCCGAAGGTTCTCCCAAACCCCTCTCCCAGGTAGAACAAGAACCGCCCATCGGAAGAGGCGCAGGGAAACACTCCTCCTTCTCGTGAGAGTCGCTCTGCCTGACCGCCCTCGGCCGGAACCATCCACACTTGGTAGCTCCCCGTTCGATCCGATGCAAAATAAATGGTGTGCCCGTCGGGAGACCAGCTCCCCGGGGCGTCGGTCCCCGGGTGATTCGTGAGGCGGCGGGTGAATCCTCCCACGACGCTCGACACGTACACATCGAAGTTTCCGCCCACGTCTCCCGCGAATGAAAGGTAATCGCCGTCTGGCGACCAGCGCGGGACCGTTGCCGCACCCTCGAATGGCATTCGCGAGATCTCCCCGGTAGTGCTCTCCCAGATCCAGATCTGCGGTTCACCCGAGCGGTCGGAGGTGAAGGCGATCCGGCTCCCGTCAGGTGAATACTGCGGCGACCAGTCGTCTCGCGTGGAAGCGATCCACTTCTGCGGTGGAGAGATCGCCTCAGCTCTCGGCCCACCGACGCGCCAGACGTTGGTGTCGCTGACCGCACGGGAAAAAACCAGCCGGTTCCCTGTCCGCGCGGTGGTGAGCTCGCGGGCGTTCTCCCCAAAGGGAAGCCGAGTCGGAACCCCTCCACCGGCGGGAACCCTCCACAAGCCAGTATTGCCTCTCCAGTACGACGAAAAAATGAGAGCAGTGCCGTCGCCCCACCAACCGAGGTCCCGAACGATGCCCTCGTGTGTCAGGACCGAAGCTTCGTCGCCATCGTCCAGACGTCGGACGAAGATCTCCGTCCGCGCTCCCTCGCGCCAGCGGACGAAAGCGATGCTCTTGCCGTCGGGCGAGAAGACCGGAGCTCGGTCGCCCTCCGCGGTGCTGGGTGGATGCGTGAGCTTTTCCATGTCGCCCGTTTCCCGGGACATCAGGAAGATACTCTCCGGCGTCTCCTCGGAACCCCGGTGGACGACCGCGAGCAGCGCACCGTCGGGAGACCAGTCCAATCCCGGGAAGTACGCGTTCACCGTGCCGAGAGATCGTTCCGGGCCACCCAAGGCCGGGATCATCTGGATGAGGTAGCGATTGCCTTCCGTCCGTCGAAGAAAAGCGATCTGACGAGCGTCGGGCGACCAGGCCGGTTGGGCTCCTTCGGTGAGCCGTAGCGGCTCGGCCGAGCCGATGAGCTGTACCTGGAGCTGAAAAGTCTCGCTGCCGCCCTGGTCCCATGCATAGGCGACGAAACTACCATCCGGAGACAACGCGGGCTCCACCTCGGATCCTTCGAAGCTGGTAATCGGCACGGCCCGCGCGGGAGAGACTACTACCTCCAGGGAACGCCGAGAAAGCCAGAGTCCCACCGCGGCGAGAACCAGGAGACCGAGGACGATCCACCGCGCGAGGGGCAACGCGTATCTCCATCCGGCGCCGACCGACACCGGCGAGCCGGTTATCAGCCCTCGCACGGTGGCGAGATCCACGCAAAGTTCCTTCATCCCCTGGTAGCGTTTCGACGGTTCCTTCGCGAGGCACTTGTCGACGATTCGCTGAAGCTCGGGAACGCGGGAGGAGAGCTCCTCGTCCAGAGGCGGTGCGGGGGAGTGGATGATCTCATGGAGAAGCTCGGGAACGCTCGGCGCGCGAAACGGCAGCTCGCCGGTAAGCAGTTCGTGCAACAAAACGCCCAAGCTGAATACGTCGCTGCGGCCGTCAACACTCATTCCTTGCGCCTGCTCCGGGGACATGTAGGACGGGGTCCCGACGACCAGGCTCGGCAACGTACGACCCCGAAGAGGGGTCCGGCACTCGCTCGACACCGCGAGCGCAGGCTCCACGAGCTTGGCGAGACCGAAATCCATGATCTTTACATGGCCCTCGTCGGTCACGAGGATGTTGGACGGCTTCAAGTCGCGATGAACGATCCCTCGATCATGAGCGTGGGCGAGTCCTTCCGCGATCTCGGTCGCGATCTCGAGCGCCCGCGCGGTGGGCAGGAGCTCTCGGTCGAGCACCTCGCCCAGGGTTTTGCCCCGAAGGAGCTCCATCGCCATGAAGATCGTGCCGTCGGCTTCATCCACTTCGTGGACGACGGCGACGTGCGGGTGCTCGAGAGATGCGGCCGCCTGGGCCTCTTTCAGGAATCGCCATCTGAAGTCGGGGCTGAGAACGAGCTCGTCGGAGAGGCACTTGAGAGCCACCTCGCGATTCAGTTTCACGTCGAGGGCTCGATAGACGATACCCATGCCGCCGCGGCCGATCTCGTCCAGAATCCTGTAGTGGGAGAGTGTCCGTCCGATCATGAGTTTTTTCCGGACGCTTGCACATAACATGCAATCAGCGCGCCAGTGCCCCCTCCACGAGCCAACACCCCGGTCCTCAGCGGGTTTCAGGGAGTGCCCTGAGGACGGACGGGCGAGGTGGGCCATTTCGCCCAGGTATCGAGGCATCTCCTCGACACTGCGCGGCGCTCAGTTCCAGAATTCGATGTCGAAGGTCACGCTCTCGCCGGCTCGCAGAGTGGTACGGACCGGCCCCAGCGGAAGGGTCAGCGGAATCAACTGGACGTCCGGCCGGGACACCGTGACGGTCCCTCGTACTGAATAGTCTACGGCATCAGCCGACTGACGCAGCACCTGTAAAGAGATCGCATGGCGGCCGGTACTACTCTGAACCCGTGCCGTGATATCGAGCACGGCGCATCCAGACGTTTGCGAGCACGCAATGCGCGCTCCCCGCCGATCATCGCCCGAGAGCTCATTTCGGGTCGGCCCCCGTCAGACGGGCGGACCAATTCAACACCACGTTCAATTGGCGAACGCTCTCGGCCGGCTCCGGCTCGGTGACCATGACGAAGCGCCCGTCCTCGCCCACGTCGTAGGTCCGGGTCGGAAACGGGGCATAGTGGTAAAGGCCCTCGAACAGCTCTTCCGGCCGTCCAGCGCGGAACTCGGGCGCCTCGGTGACGCTGACCGCCATCATGCGACCTCCGTTTCGATAAAACAACTCTTCACCCGATCGCGACCAGGCGGGCTCTTCGCCGCCTCCGCTCGAAATGGGAACTCTCGGCTCCCCCGAGGGGAACGGCCGCACGTAGACCTCGAAATCACCCGTTTCATCGGACACGTAGGCAATCCATCGACCATTGGGAGAAAACGTCGCCTGCTTTTCCCAAAATTTCGTGGCAAGGAAGGCTCGCGCCTCTCGATTGCCTTCCGTCTCGACCACCCACAGATCGGCGCCGCTCTCGGGATGAAACTCGACGTAGACGAGCGATCGGCCGTCGGGAGACCAATCGCAGAGGTAATGGTGGTGCTCGCCCCTCGTCACCGGATCGTCTTCTCCCGAGCCGTCCGCCGAGCGAATGTAGAGTTGATGCGCGCCCTCCCGGCCCGACTCGAAAGCCACGTACCGGCCATCGGGGGACCACGCCACGTTGTGCTCATCGGCGCCGAAGGTGACCCGGGCAAGCGTCCCTTGGGAGATTCCATAAATCCAGACGCTGAGGGCCGCTTGCCCGGTGAGGAACATCGCGATGCGACTTCCTTCGGGCGATATGCGCGGCGACGAGAATGAAGTCGGTCCGCTCGTGATGATCGAACGGTCTCCCGAACGATCGACCCACGCCAGTCTCCGGGCCGGAGAAGCGCCGATTTCCGGAGCGTAGACGAGGGCGCCCGTCTGCGAAACGTCGAAGAGCCCGCCGCCATCCAGAGGATCGCTGCGAACGTTCTCGACCACTGCCACCGGCGCGCCGGTTATCTTCCACGCTTCCGGATCGAACGGCGCTGCGAAGAGGGTCCCTCCGCGGAGGAAGAGCAAGTGACCCGGAGGGGCGTATCGAGCATAGGAAGCCCCTTCCAGCACCACGCTCCATTGCCCTGTCTCTAGCGACAGGAGGGCGATACTCGCCTGGTCGTACGATGGTTGACCCGCCCAAAGCGTGAAGAGCACCGATTTCCCGTCGGGTAATACGGCAGGCCAGAGGTGCCCCTGGTTCTTCTCCGGCGAGGTTAGACGGCGTCCTTCTCCACTCCGAGCGGATAACGCATAGAGACCGCCGGTGAAGTTCGGCGTATGAACGATGATATCGTCCGGGCCCCAGCTCGCACCGGCGGAGAACGCAAGGTTGGCGAGGAATTGTGGAGCGCCCCCGGAAAGAGGGACTTTCTTGAGCTTGCCCGCCGATTCGAACGCGAGCCACTCGCCGTCGGGAGAGAAGATGGGATCGCTCCCTCGTTCGGTCCCAGGGATCGGACGGCTTTCCATCTCATCGAGCGCGCGGACGTGGATGGATCTTCCCGCGCCCCGATTCACCGCGTAAGCGATGCGGGTTCCGTCAGGAGAAATGGCCACCGCTGCGCTCGAGAAGTCATAGAGGGACTCGTCGTCACCGAGCGGAATGGCGAACCTCGCGGTTGGCGCCGGCACCGAATCGACTGGCTTATCGGTGCGCAGTAGAAGAGACGCCACGAGCCCGGCGCCAACGACTGCGCCGGCGCCGAGGAGAGCCCAGAAATGGAGAGCACGCCTTCGGGAGGATGCGGCGGACCCCGAGGGCCAAGGTTGCTCTCTCACCCACCTTAGCTCCTCGCGCGCATCCACCATCGTCTGCCATCGTTCCTCCGGATCCTTGGCGAGACAGCGACGAACGATGCGCTCGAGCGCTTCGGGAACGAGTGGATTAAGGGACGGAACCGGAGTGGGCGAGGAAGCGAGGACGGCGGTCACGAGCTCGGTCGCGTACCTCCCCTCGAAGGCTTTGGTCGCCGTCAGCATCTCGTAGAGCACGGCGCCGAACGCAAAAATATCGGTGCGAGGGTCGGGCTCCTTGCCTTGGAGCTGCTCCGGCGCCATGTACGGTAGCGTTCCCAGAATCACTCCGGACGACGTCAGGCCCGAGCGGGAGCGGGTCTCGAGGTCTTCGCCGCTCTCGGGCGCGTCCCAGAGCTTGGCCAATCCGAAGTCCAGGACCATCGCGCCCGACTTCGTCAAAACGATGTTTCCGGGCTTGAGGTCGCGGTGGACGATACCGCGCTTGTGCGCCGCCCCGACGGCATCGGCGATCTCGATGGCGTAGTCGTAGAACGTGTCGAGCGGCAGTGGTCCCTTCGACAGGCGCTCGGCCAGCGTGTCGCCCTCGAGATATTGCATGACGAGGAAATCGACGTCACCTTCCCGGCCGACATCGTAAAGAGAACAAATATGCGGGTGCTCGAGGGCGGCAACGGTTCGAGCTTCCCTCTCGAATCGAGCTCGCTGGTCGGGCGATGGAGCGACGTCGTCTTTCAGAACCTTGATAGCGACGCTCCGCTCGAGCCGCGTATCTCGGGCACGGTACACATCTCCCATGCCGCCCGCGCCGAGCCTGCCGCGAATCTCGTAGGGACCGAGGCGTGTCCCCACCTCGAGGGCCATGTCAGACAGATTATAAGCTCACTCTTGCCAGAGGTGACGACTATCGCTTTTCTGGAGCTGACCTGTGGCATCGACAAGAACGATCCCAATAATACAAGGCGGAGACGCCGCAACCGGAGATTGCCGGCGACGGCTACCGCTCACGCCCTACACGATACTCGGGTGGCTCCGGCGAGCCCGTCGAGAGCGGGAGCTCGTTTACCCGCGCAGGACCCGGTTCGCGAGCGAGCGCGCCACCGCGTAGGGAATCGTGATCAGCACCGGGCCCACGACAAGCGCGGGGCCCGGATAAGAGGCACCGAGAATGAGCCACTGGCAAACCGAGTCGAGAAGAACGCCCATCAACAAAAGGCTTCCGATGCTCTGAACGGCGTGAAAGAAGGCTTCGCCGCGCGCCTGTGCCCCGAATAACATCGTATACACGAAAGTCGGCCTGCCCGCCCTCGCGTCGGTTCGCCCCGCAACGATGCCGAGGGCGGCGGCGATCGCCGGTTGCAGCACGAAACGAAAACGGCCGGGGCCGGTGAGCCGCTTGGGCAGGTCCTCGAGAAACTCGACGGAAAAGAGGTAGAGGCCCCCTCGTTCATAGGCATCGCGCAGCGATCCCGGAAGGGAGAGTGCGAGCATCAGCAGGGTGAGGCCGGCGAGGATTGCCAGACCGAGAGCTGGTCTCGCTCTCGCCTGAGGGGTTTTTCTCCGGGGCTGCATCCGTTTTCCGAAATCGGTGAGAGCCTAAGAGCGCCACACGCGAAAGGCAAATCGCTTGAAATCCCTCTTCGAGAGCAAATAGGCTCAATCCCACGATGAGGTCCCCGTTTCGCGAAGTCCTGACGACGGCCGCCGATGAGCTTCGGCGGAACTGGCGAGTGCTCGTCTCGACCGATCTCTTCTACCAGCTCGTCGCGTTCGCGCTCCTCACGCCACTCGTGAGCCTCGGGATCCGTTCTCTGATCTCGCTCTCAGGAAGCGCCGTCCTCGCCGATCGGGACATCCTCTACTTCGCTCTGCGACCGCTGGGGCTCGCGATCATCGTCCTCGCTGCCGCCGGGCGCATCGCGGTCCTGGGGCTCGGGCAGGCATGTCTCATGGGAATCGCTTTCGGCGCGGCCGGGAGCACACGGGCTCCCGTCGTCTCGGCTCTCGCGTGGGGCGGGAGGAGGTTCCACCGGATCCTCGCGGTCACGATTCGCCTCGTCGTCAAAGCGCTCGTGGTCTGCGCCCCTTTTCTCGCGCTCGCCGCGCTCGCGTACTTTCTCCTCCTCACAGATTTCGACATCAACTACTACTTGAAAGAAAGACCTCCGGTATTCTGGACGGCAGCCGTTGCCATCGGAACTCTCCTCCTCGTGATGGCGGTTCTTCTGGTTCGCCGCGCTTCCGGCTGGGTATACGCCCTGCCATTGCTGCTCTTCGAGAACGTCGATCCGTCGAAAGCCCTGAGCGTCAGCGAGGACCGATCCCGCAGCCATCGCCTCGTCGTCGCTCGCGTTCTCGTGGGATGGGCGGCGGCGGCGATGACGGTCTCGCTCGTCGGCGCGTCCGCAGGGCGCGCCCTGGCCGCCGCGATACTCCCGCGGTTTCAAGGATCGCTGAGTCTTCTCGTTCCCGCGCTCGGAGCCACATTCGTTCTCGGGGTCGTCGCGGCCGCGCTCCTCACCGCTTTTTCCTCCTCGCTCTTCGCAGCGCTCGTCGTCGCGCTCTACGAGCGACTCGGCGGGGGATCCCGCGCGAACTTCGTGACGAGCGAAACCCCAGAACCCGGCACACGTCTCCTTCGCGGGAAGAGGATCCTCATTGGCGTCATGGCGGCGGCGGGAATCTCCGCCGCCATCGGATGGGCCTTGCTCCGGGGCGCCCGCAGTCCGCGCCCTGTCGCCGTGATCGCACATCGCGGGGCTGCCGCACTCGCCCCCGAGAATACGCTCTCGTCCGTCGAGCGTGCGATCGAGGACGGAACGGACTGGGTCGAGATCGACGTGCAGGAAACGGCAGATGGAGAAGTCGTCGTGTTACACGACAGCGACTTCATGAAGCTCGCGGGCTCGCCGCTGAAGATCTGGGACGGGAGCTTCGCCGAGGTGCGGAAGCTCGACATCGGGAGCTGGTTCTCGCCCGAGTTCCAGGGCGAGGGGGTCCCGACGCTCGAGGAGGTTCTCCTGCGCGCGAAGGACCGGGCGAAGGTCATCATCGAGCTCAAGTACTACGGCCACAACCAACGGCTCGAAGAGCGGGTCGCCGCGATCGTCGAGCGGACCGGCATGGAGAACGAGATCGCCGTGATGTCGCTCGAGCGAAAGATGGTCGAGACGATCGGCGACATCCGACCCTCGTACCGGAAGGGACTTCTGGCCGCGACCGCTGTCGGGCGCCTGACGGAAGTCGACGTCGACTTTCTCGCCGTCAGCGTCACTCTCGCGACCCCCTCGCTCTTTCGGCAGGCTCATGCTCGAGGCCAGGACGTCTATGTCTGGACGCTCAACGATGAGCTCACGATTGCGCAGAAGATCCTGCAAGGAGCTGACGGCATCATCACCGACGATCCGGCTCGAGCGCGGGCCGTCATCGAGGCCGAGTCTCACCTGACCGCTGCCGAGCGGCTGCTCCTCGGGATGGCGTTCTGGCTCGGGGTCGAGCCAGCCCGGTTTCACGTCTCTCGAGACTCGGAGTAATTTCGATCCGGAGCGGACGCTCAAAGCTCAGCCACCCGACGCAGCTACTGGCATTCTCCCTCGCAAGCGGGAAATCACCTATCGCGAGCCCGCCTGCGCTTTCGACCAGGCGAGATGGTGCGCGCGAATCCGGGCAATGGCCTCATCGGCGTCGGCGACGCAGACCGGTATGGCCATGTCTTCCGGGCTCGCGAGCGGTGGATCGGCCGACAGCATGGAGACCTTCGCCCATTCGATGAGCGGCGGCCACATTTTCCCCACCAGCACGAGAGGTGTCTCCTGGAGGTGCCCCACCTGGAGCAACTGCCAGATCATCATCATCTCCAACACCGTGCCGATGCCTCCCGGAGTGACGAGGAAAGCGTCGGAAGTGAGGACGAACTGGTGAAGCCGCGTGAAGAACGTCCGGTGCTCGAAGGCTTCCGAAACGAAGGCGTTCACGTCCTGCTCGAACGGAAGATCCACCCGGATCCCGTAGGAGCGGCTTTGCGCTGGCGCCTCGCTCGCGCCCTCGTTCGCTGCCTGCATCAGACCGGGTCCCCCTCCGGTCACGATGTCGCAACCCATCTCGGCGAGCGCTTTCGCCGCGCGCCTGGTCTCCTGGTACCCGAAGCTTTCCCGCTCGACCCGGGCCGAGCCGAAAATGCTCACCCGGTACCGGTCGCGTCGGGAGGGGCGCAGACGGGCGAGGGTGTTCACGACGTCCCACAGACCGAGTATTGAGGCCGAGACCGCTTCCCGGACCGCGTCCTCGTCATCCAGCCTGACGGCGTTCGACGGTCGCTTATTCCGTTTATCTCCGCGCATGAGTCGCTAGCCTCGCGATGGCGGGAGCAAAGACAACGTCATGGCAAAT
>DASPGQ010000361.1 GCA_035620555.1 Vicinamibacteria bacterium | reverse complement strand
TGCCGTCTTCGCCGACGGGCGTTTTCTGAAGGCCCCGGAAACGGAGAGCTCCGTGGGCCTCGACGAGCGCATCTCGGCCAACGTCGTCGAAGTGCCCCTGCAGCAAATCGAGGAATTTCTGGCTCTTCCACCGCTCGAGATCGACCCGAGCTACGTGAGATTGCTGTTCGGGCTGAAACTGAAACTCTAGCGAGAGCTAACGCGGCAGCCCCACCAGGTCGTGGGCCGCCCCCGTCAGGGCGACGATATGCAGCCCCGTTCCGCGGCGATCGAGCAGATAGATGTAGCCCCGATCGTCGATCTCGACGTTGTTGGTCTGGATCGCCACCTTGCACTCCTCGACTCCATCGATCCTGACACAGGTCGGCTCGGTCGCGTCGGTGATCTGCGGAATGAAGTAACCGATCTCCTGGGGATAAAAAGGGTCTCGTATGTCAACAGCCCGCACTCCGGCGTTGAAGTAAGCGACCAGAACCACCTTCTTCAAGAAGGCCGAGTTGAAGGAATCGTTCACGGAGTGAGGGCCGAACCGGCCACCCTGATTGCAGAAGTCGCCGGGCTCCTCCGGAACCTGGAAGCTCGATACGGGGAATGGTTTGTCTTCCTGGGTCACGTCGACGAAGAACACGGCGTGGCGGGTCTCTTGACAGCGAGCTGGTCCCGATTCCGAGGGAATCACGAGGAAATCGCGGACTCGGTTCTCGCGGTTGTCTCCATAATCGGGTATCTCGAGGTCGTGAATGGGCTTCACCGTGTGGGCGCCCCAGAACGTGGGCATATCCAGCCGGGCGATCTGCGGATACAGGAGGTTCTCGGCGGTCGGGGCGAAAGGTTGCTCGGCGCCGGGGTCTCCTTTCAAGAACTTGTCCCGGTCCAGAATCTGTACCACGCCGTTGGTGCCGCTGCCATAGCCGAGGTAGATGCGATCTCCCACCACGACCGGCTGATGCAGTCCGATCGCATCGGAGAAATCGCCTTTGCCACCCGGCTGCATCCCGTCGAGTGCGAAATCACGGATGTGACGAGGCTTTTCCGGGTCGCTGAGATCGTACGCCTGCAGCACACGGGGGACCCGCCAGCCTTCCGCGGTGGACAACAGGTATCCAATGCCCGTTTCGCAGTCCCACCAGTTCTTGTGCGTCTCCCGACGACCGTCCTCAGTGAAGCCGGTCGTGAGGATCGTCGTTACGAAAGTCGGTCGAGCGGGTTCGGTCACGTCCAGGATCTCTTGGCTCAGCTGGCCGTTCGTTCGCAAGACGTAGACGCGGCCATCCTCGGCGTTCGGAAGCGCGCTGCCATCACAGACCTGGACGTGTTGAGTTCCATTCGCCTCCTGCCCGCTCGGAGGCTCGTGATGGAGGAGGATCGGTGCTTTCGGATCGGTGACGTCCAGAATCGACATGCCGTTTCTCTCCGTCTTCCCCGAGAGCGAGCTCACGGCCTCACCGGCATGATGGCCGACGAAGAGAATCCACCTTTCGCCATATCGGTGCGGCACGGGTTGGTATGACCAGCGTCCTTGCAAATCGTGATGTCCCAAAAGCTCCATGTTCTTCGCCCGTGGCTGAGCGACGAGCTGTCCCCCAGCTAACAGGCAGCTCACCGCCCACGCCGTTCCGATGATTCGCGGCACAACTGGGTAACTCATGTCCCTCGCTCCACCTGAGGACCCGCAACCGATGGCGGATGATACGAGGGTGCTTCAGCGAGAGCAACCGAGCCGCCTTCCGATCGCCGCTGGCAGGGTGATGAAAAACTCAGCCCACCATGCGCGAGCGGAGCGTTCGACTTCGCCAAGGCTTCGTCGAAACCGCGCCGAAGCCCGGAGGGCGCAGGCGGGAGCCCGGTGCAATCGTCCCCATCGGGCTCCTTCGTGGGTATCAGATGTGAGCACGGAGTGCGAATAATCGTCCGCATTCGGGTTGCTTCGTGGGAATGAGATGTTGCGGGGCTGCTCCGAAGGGCTGTCCACCGCAAAATTGCCGCACCGTATGCGGCCCGAGCGGTGGCGGCACGATCGATTACGGGTTCCGCCACGGCATTGAGCACTCTAGGTCAAACCATTCCCGCTGGCGTACACTCACGTGACTTCGAACACCTGAGAGGAGAGCTCGTATGCGAAAGATGGCGCTCAGCGTATTCTTCGTAGCGGTGGCGTTCGTGCTGGGCCGACTGTCGGCGCAGGACATTCAGCCCTCGTGTGAGATGTGCCCCGCGAACTACATTCCCGCCGAGGAGATCCAGCGATACGCCGACGTGGGAAGCCAAGAAGGGATAACCGATCAGCAGGTTCGCTCGATCGACATTGGCAAGGTCAACGTGCAAATCGCGGTCGCCCACCGAGGCAAGCTCGACGCACCTCCACCCGGATCGGTGGCCGAGCACGACCTGGTCACCGAGGTGTACTACGTGCTCAGCGGCTCGGGCACGAACCGTACCGGACCCGATCTCGTGGACAAACAACGACGTCCACCCGATAATCGGGCCGTCCAGTTCCTGAACGGCCCGGGCAACAATGCGGCCGACATAAGGACCCCTACGACTCACGTACTCGAGGCGGGCGACGTTTTCGTCATCCCCGCGGGAACGGGTCATCAGTTCACCAGAATCGACGACCACATCACGTACCTGATGGTGCGCGTCGATCCGGACAAGGTGGTCCCCTTGATGGACGAAGCCGCATCCAGGGCCTATCTGGCCGAGCACGGCCGCTGAGCCCGCTGTCGCGGAGGCCGAGAAATCCATCCAAAGATGGATTGACCCGAGCTCGATGAATCCTTACGTTAGGGTCGAAGCGCGGCGGCGAGCGCCGTCCGGCTGGCGAGGCCAGTCTTCGAGAGGATGTGGTGGACGTGATCTTTGACGGTGGCGACGGAGATGAATAGACGGGCGGCAATCTCCTTGTTGCTGAGCCCTCTCGCCACGAGAGCCGCCACCTCGCGCTCGCGGGAAGACAGCTGCGGGAACGACGACTCCTGCGGCCGCAGGACGATCAGCGGATGACCGAGGTCCTGTACCGCGTCGAAGTCGATGGTGATGCCCGTTTCGCCCGCCGTCCCCGCCAGCCGCGTGATCTCTTCCAGAGGAAAATCAGAGGACGTACCGGCTTTCTCGACCAGGCGGCGCAAGCGCTCGAGAATCTCCGTGTCCAGCATCCGCTTGCTCAGGCTATCAAAGGAGACGAGAGACTTGCCAGCCGATGACACCGCTCTTCGCGTCGTCGAGCGGCTCTTCCAGGCCATGGAAGGAGGTCCCGAGGGCGAAGAGCCGATGATGGAGCTCTTCTCCGACGGCGCGGTTTTCATCGAGACCTTCACTGGCCGCCGACGCGAGCACGTCGGCCGTGAGGCGATCCGTCGCACCTATCGAGAGCTGTTCAGCAATCCTCCGCCGCCGGACATGAAGCTCCAGCTCCATCGGGTGGACCGTGACGGGGAGCGCGTCCGCGCCGAGTGGAGCTGCATGTCGTCCTCGTACCTGGAGCCTCGGCGTGGATTCGATCTATTCACCGTCAGAAACGGCGAGATCGAGAAGCTCGAAGTCGTCATCACCCAGTTCGAGAAGCGGCGAGGAGGTAGCACATGAGAAGTTTCTTGTTGACGCTTATTGCGATCGGAGGTCTCGGCCTCTTAGAAGCTCAGGAAGACGACAATTCCGGGGAGGACCCGCTCAGGACATTGCGCCATCTTGCCG
>DASPGQ010000360.1 GCA_035620555.1 Vicinamibacteria bacterium | reverse complement strand
GTGTTAATGGCGGGCTCGGGCTCGGTGATGTGCGGGTATCTCATGGAGAGCTCGCGTGGGTCGGTGACGACACCCGAGAGCGCCGACGCTGCCGCCGTCTCCGGGCTGACCAGACACACTCGATCGTCCCGCGTGCCCGAGCGCCCGGGAAAGTTCCGGGGAACGGTACGCAGGCTCAACTTTCCGCTCGCCGGAGCCTGTCCCATTCCGATGCAACCATTGCATCCCGACTGATGAAGTCGTGCGCCCGCTCGAATCAAGCTCGCGAGGTGGCTATCCCGGGTCAGATTCTCGAGAATTTGACGCGACGTCGGGCTGATGTCGAAGGAAACGCGCGGGTGGATTTGTTTGCCTTCCACGATGCGCGCCGCGACGGCGAAATCGCGATAGCCGGGGTTCGCCGACGAGCCGACATAGGATTGGTAGATAGGCTCTCCGGCGATCTCGCGGACCGGATGCACGTTGTCGGGGCTCGACGGCATGGCGATGAGGGGCTCGAGCTCAGATAGGTCGATTTCTTCGTCGACGTCGAAATGGGCGCCTTCGTCGGCGACTAGGTCGCGGAAATCCGAAGACCGATCTTGGGATTCGAGAAAACGCCGAGTCTCGGCGTCAGCGGGAAACACCGTCGCGGTCGCCCCGAGCTCCGCTCCCATGTTGGCAATCACGTGCCGGTCCATCGCCGAGAGCCCCGAGAGTCCAGGACCGTAGTATTCCACGATGCGTCCGAGCCCCCCCCGCACCGAATGACGGCGCAACATCTCGAGGATCACGTCTTTTGCGCTCACCCAGTCGGGGAGTCGTCCTCTCAGCCGTACGCCCCAGACCTTCGGCATCTTCACGTAGAACGGGAATCCAGCGATGGCCATGGCGACTTCGAGACCACCAGCGCCGATGGCGAGCATGCCCAGAGCTCCAGCAGCGCACGTGTGGCTGTCGGAGCCGAGAAGGGTCTTGCCCGGTTTCCCGAATCGCTCCATGTGGACCGGATGGGAAACGCCGTTTCCCGGCGGGCTGTACCACAGGCCGAATCTCTGGCAGGCGCTCTGGAGGAAGAGGTGATCGTCGGGATTCTTGTGATCTGCCTGCACGAGATTGTGGTCGACGTATTGACAGGAAAGCTCGGTGCGTGCACGATCGAGCCCCATCGCCTCGAGCTCGAGCATGACGAGAGTTCCGGTCGCATCCTGGGTGAGCGTCTGGTCGATGCCGAGCGCGATCTCTTCTCCGGCCTTCATGCTGCCTGCGACGAGGTGAGATGCGATCAGCTTTTGGGTTACGTTTTGGGCCAAGAGATATCCACTTTCTCTTACGTGTACCACCGCGAGACGCGACGCCCGAATCGGGTGAACACCCCAAGCCGGTCCTCTTGGCGCTCCAAGCGACCCATAGAAGCGGTCAGGGGGCCTCCAGTGTTTCTCGTATCGACTCGGCGCTCGGGAGTCGGTTAACTCTTGGCAAGCAAGGAGGTAACTTGAGCAAATCCATGTGCCGCAGCCCCGAGTGCGGCTGCGAAATCGAAAAAGGGCAAACATTCTGCAGCCCTTACTGCGAGAGCGACGTTGGCAAGAGCCTTCCGTCGCAGCCGTGCCAATGCGGGCACGATGCCTGCCGCAGCGCGGCCTCGAAAGAAAGCAACGGAAGACGCGGGACCGAGCAGGAGCCCGTGGTCGTGGTCACGGGTGTTTCCGGTCTCATCGGAACCGCTCTGGTCGAGGATCTATCCCGTGACTATCGAATGGTTGGCTTGGACATCAAGAAGCCCCAGGAGGAGTCGGCCGAAGGCCTGGATTTCATCGAATGCGATCTCACGTCGGACAGCTCGACGTCCCAAGCCTTCGACGAGCTGAGGAAGCGTCACGGCACGCACCTTGCGAGCGTGATCCACCTCGCTGCCTACTACGATTTTGCCGGGGAGCCGAGTCCCTTGTACCAGAAGCTCACCGTGAACGGAACCTCCCGCGTGCTGCGCTATCTGCAATCCTTCGAAGTCGAGCAGTTCGTGTTCTCGAGCAGTCTTCTGGTGATGAAACCGGTGGAATCGGGACAAGAGATTACCGAGCTGTCTCCAACGGAAGCCCTGTGGGACTATCCGCAGTCGAAACGGGAGGCGGAACGGGTCATTCTCGCCGAGCGGGGAGCGATCCCGACGGTCATTCTGAGAATCGCCGGAGTCTACGACGAGGGTTGCCACTCCATTCCGATCGCCAACCAGATCCAGCGTATCTACGAAAAGCAAGTGGAAAGCCATTTCTTTCCCGGGGACAGGAGTCACGGGCAGCCCTTCGTACACCGCGAGGACTTGGTTCGTTGCTTCCGCAGAACGGTAGAACGGCGCGACCGGCTCTCGGACGCGGAGGTCTTTCTGATAGGCGAGCCTGAAGTCGTCAGCTACGGCGAGCTGCAGGACGAGCTCGGAGAGATGCTGCACGGCAAGCGGTG
>DASPGQ010000359.1 GCA_035620555.1 Vicinamibacteria bacterium | reverse complement strand
CTGTTTGGAGGATGGAACGGCAAGCAACTGGTTGGCGACACCTGGGAATGGGATGGGCGGACCTGGCATCTCGCAAGCTCCGAAGGCCCCGATGCGCGGGCGCCGTTCGCGATGGCCTACCACGACGGGCTCGGAATCGTCGTCCTGATGGGCGGCCAGGACCTCGAACGAACGTTCGCGGACACCTGGACCTGGGACGGGTCGACCTGGACGCAGCTGGCAATCGACGGCCCGGGGCCGCGCGGGTTTCACACCATGACCTATGACGCCGATCGGGAAAGGGTTCTTCTCTACGGTGGACGGGAAGACGATCGACTCTTTCGGGATCTGTGGAGCTGGGACGGAAGCCGGTGGGAGATGATCTCGAACGACGGGCCGGTACGCCGCGGTATCTACGCCTCCGCTTACGATCGGTTTCGCGGGACGCTCATCATCCATGGCAGCGGAGACCTCGTCGACGAGAGCTGGGCGCTCGAGCCATCGACTTGGACCTGGGCCGAATCCTCGGGCTGGAGGGAAAGCGACGGAGCTCGAAGATAGCTTCGAGCTGCCGCCATAGCGCGTCGACGACGGTCATCGGCCGCCCAACACGAAAGACATCTGGCGAAAGTCGAACGAGTACTCGGCGAACTGCGCCAGCGAATCGATGCCAATGTTGCAAAACAGATAGTTGTCCTTCTCTTCCGTGATGGGCTGCTTGTACACGGGCCGATCGGTCAACCTGACTTCTGTCCCGCCGACTTCGATTGCGATCTCGGGAAGGATGTACGCCGGGACTTCCCGAACTCCGCCGGCCCCGCCGGTTCGATAGCTTTCCGCCACGCCGAGCGCCTCCACCCGGGAGCGATACCTTTCGTAGAAGGGCTCGTAGAAGTCCGTGGACGACGAACCGGTATCCAGTCGGCAGATGAGCCAATCCTCTCCGTAACGAACACGCGTGAGGGGAACCAGCTCCTCGAACGCCAGGTTTTGTGGATCGGATCGGGACGTCTGGCCCGCGATGGCGATCGTTCCATCGGAGCGGAACGTGACTTCGCCCATTGCCTCGATGAGAGGAAAGCCGACGATACCGGGGATTCGGAAGCCGCCGGGGAAGCTCAAATGGTCGTCCTCGAGCACGAGAAACACCACGTGGCGGTACGCGACGTTTCCAATGGTCACGAAGTCGGCGACGGCAACGTCGGCTAAGATCTTCACGTCCGTCGAAGTTCCGACCTCGACTCCCGCGGGGCGGATCTCGAGGCCGAGCCCTTCAGCTTCCGATCGCATGAGGACGGAGAGATTGGCACCGGTGTCCAGGAGGTAACTTCGGTGCGCTTCTCCGATCTGGAGCGGCACATGCCGCGAGGCATCGACGCGAAGCTCCGTGGGAGCACGGATCTCCGCCACCTGGGCGGGAACGTCGGCGAGAGCCTCGATAAGACGCGCGGTGTTCCGCACGTCCTCGAGGTCTTCCAGGCGAGTTTCGGGCACGGTCGACTCGAGGATGAGCCGCGATGTCTCATAGGCTTCCCGATATCGGTATCGTCGCGCATCGTTCTTGACTCGAAATGCACGCACCTCGAACAAGAGCTCCTCGTCGAGGTCCTCTCGCTCGAGGAGATGCGCAAGAGTCGCGTTCGAAGCATCGAGCTCGTTGAAGGCGTGCTGGACCGTCGCCCGGAAGAAGAGCAGCTCGGGATGATCGGACCCCGATAGACCGTCGAGGCGCTCTCGCAAGCTAAAGTAGTCCCGGCTCTCTCGAAGGGCTCTGAGCTCAGCGAGCGCGACCTCGTCCGGCGTGGAGTCGCATCGAGGGAGAACAGCCATCCCGAGAACGAACACGAGCGCTCGCCCGATGACTAACCGGGACGTCGGAGCTCCCGCCGCCAGCGAGGCTTGCGGCGACCGTCGAGATAGGCTGAGCCGAGCGGTCACGATGGCACCAAAGAGAATAGCACGAGCTTCTCCATGTTCTCTCATCGGCATTGACCCGACTTCGATGTTACGGCTTTCTCGGGCACACCGAAATTGAGCCGAGAACGTACAGCGGGCGCGTCGCACCTATACATATACAAATACAAAGGCCATAGTCCTACTGCCCGCGGATCGTTCAACGGACTGTATCCGAGCGCATTCACGCCCTGCCAAGGCTCACTTTTGTTCTTGATGCGCTCTGGATACAATTCTTCTTTTGGACGGCCGCGGGCGTCGCGTGAGCCAAGCTCCGACTTGCGCGTAGCGAAGCAAGGGACTCAGGCGCTTGACTCTCCGGCGTGATATGTCGATAATTTCCTTGACTGGGATCTTACGGGGTTCCAGTTCTGATCCCCCCGGGGTCTGGCCTTAACGGGCCACACGCCGGGGTTTTCCTTTTTTGCCAGTCCATGCCCGAGCGCTCAGTCCTCTTCGTGGATGGAAACAACTGGTACCATTCGCTCACGACCTTCGGCGTCGGCAATCTCGGCAGACTCAATTACGCAAAGGTCTCGCGCAAACTCGTGGGACCACGGGAGTGGACGGCGACCCGATACTACGTCGGTC
>DASPGQ010000358.1 GCA_035620555.1 Vicinamibacteria bacterium | reverse complement strand
ACGATGTTGTGAGCCGCCACGTGGGCCATCTTCTCCGTGGGGAAACCGGTCTTGGGCATGCCCGTGGGAGTCGGCGTGGTCCAGGGCAGCGGGATGCCTGCCGCGATCCCGACGGCATAGACCTCGTCGTATTGCTTCGTTTGATAGCTGTCGCGCACCGGGGCGTAGCCCTTGGCGTCCCCGATGCCCGGCGTGTCGCGGATGACGTCCTGGCCCAGGAACGGGGGGACAATCATCGCGTACTTGTACGGAATCTCCCGGCCATCCGCCAGCTTCACGTGATCTTTGTCCACGTAGTCGAGGGCCATGTTGGTCACGTAATCGATCTTTTCTTTCTTCAGGAACATCTTGAGCAACGTTTCACCACCCGGCATTCCACCGATGCCGAAATGGCCGAGAAACGGCTCGCTGGTGACGTAGGTGACCTTGACCTTGCCCTTCAGACCGGCCTTTTTCAACTGGTAGCTCGCGTTGAACAGGAACTCATAAGCCGCACCGAAGCACCCCGCTCCCTGGGTCGCGGCGACAACCATGTCGCCCGGGTGTTTCAGATAGTGCTTCCAGGCCTCAGCGGCCTGCTGGGCGTCACCGAGAGTGGTGATGGTGTTGGCGTATCCGCCAGGGCCGAGGCCCTCGACGACGTCGAAGTCGTTGCGGTAGCCTGTCGCGATCACGAGGTAGTCGTAGTCGTACTCCTTGCCGCCCGCAGTCACCTTCTTTCGCTCCGGCTCGATCGTGTCGGCGGCAGCATGCACGAATTCGACGCCCGCCTCGGTGTAGGTCGGCTCCAGGGGAAAGGTAATCTGCTCGGTCGTCCGCTTGCCAAACGGCATCCAGATCAGCGAAGGGTTGAACAAGAACTGATCGGAAGCCGAAATCACGGTGACGTCGACATCGGATTCCAGTTGGTCCTTGATCGACAGCGCCGCCGTCAGCCCACCGAAATTACCTCCAAGAACGAGAACCTTGGGCATCTTCCCTCCCTTACCCTACCTTTAGAAAAATCCATGCCATCCACTGGCGCATTTGTTTTCGCCTAGTTCGGCGTGGTGAGGGCTCCAAGAGGCATTGTGATGCGCCGTGTGGCGCAGCGCGTTGCGCAAAATTCCACAGGGCTTTCATGCGGGGGTCCTTGAGGCCCACCCCCAGAAGAAGGCGACTGCGTATAATTCCTCTTTCGATTCCAGCCGTCTGTTCGCGTGCGGCGCCCGATGGAGTACAACTATTTCCAAGGAGGAAACCAGACATGACCATGAGAAGAAGGAGCGCTTACGCCGCGGGACTCGCCCTGATCCTGGTAATCGCGCCCTCCGGGGGCGTCACCGAAGCGGGACAGGAGAAGTTTCGAGAAACCTACGAGGCGTTCGCCGTCGCGATGGGAACGACCAATCCCCCGGTGCTTCCACCCGGCGTGTCGACGACGCTCCAGATCAACGTCACTCGGTGGACCACCGATGAAGAGCGCAACGCGCTCTTCGCGACGCTGATCGAGAAGGGCCAGGAGGGGCTCGTAGGGGCGCTGCAGAAGCAGGAGGAGACCGGCTTCGTCCGCCTCACCGGGCGAGGCGCTCAGCTCACGACGTTCCCGAGCGAGAGGCTGCGTTATGCCCGGCAGATGGACGTCGATGGGAAGCGACGCCTCGTCCTGGCCATGGATCGGCCGATCTCTTTCTGGGAGGCGGCGAATCAGCCTCGGTGGAGGGACTACGACATGACTCTCATCGTGATGGACGTCGACCAGGAGGGAAAGGGTGAAGGCCAGCTCGCGATGGCCGTTCGACTCGTCGTCGATCAGGAGAAGAAGACGCTCATGATCGAGAACTTCGGAACCGAGCCCATTCGGCTCACGAGCATCCGCCGTCGAGACTGACCCGATCCACGATTGGCGAAGGTTCGATTATTCCGCTCGAGAATAGTACGTCCGGATCGCGACCTCGTCCTTGGCGTCGCCGAGCAGCACCTTGACGGTGTAGACCAGCTGGCCGGCCTCCATCGCGTAGATCTCCTCGATCTCGCCGAGGTCCTTGCCGTCGGTGCGCACGTGGAGCTCGCTCGCCTCCCACTTCGTCACCGTCTCGAGCCTGTCGCCCCAGGGGGTCTCCCGGGTATGTTTCTTTCCGTCGATGTAATAAATGCGGACGTTGTCGGCCTCGTCGTATAGACGGATGTCGCCAGGCCCCTGGCGGATCTCGATGGCGTCTAGGGAGCGCACGAGCTCGATGAGCCTCTCCGCTGTGCGGCGGTCCTCAGGTTTCATTCGATTGGGATCACCGAAGCCGCCAAGAATGAGAGCCTCGCCGTCATCGCTCTTGTCGGCATCCACCGTCCAATTCCCGCTGAAATCGGGACCTTCCTGCGCGAAGGAGAGTGAAGCCAGCAGGAAGGCCGCTAGGATAAGTCTCGACATGCAATCCTCCAGGTTTCGTTTATACCACCGATGATGGCGCCGGTTTCGTTTCTCGGCCTTCTTCGCGCGCAGGAGCCTCCATTCCCGAATCACTCAGCGTGGCGACGAGGACACGGTAGCGGGAACTCGTAAAACTACCGGGAATGCAAAAAGAATTTACCGGTCGTCCGCCCCTCATGATCCCGGAACGTCGATTGCGGCGTATAGTGTCCCTGGCGACATCGACGGCATCGGGCGGCGGTGCGGCACGGGTAGGCTCCGCTCGTCGAGAAAGGACGTATCATGAGAACCGAATCGAGCCCCGGAAAAGCCTCCATGGCGATCCTTACGGCGGGGAGTCTCCTGTTTTCGGAGATGGCTCCCCTCCTGCCGGCTCAGACCGCGCCCGCACCCGAAGCGGGAGAGCAGGAAGAGGTCGACGGCGGATGGCCCAAGACCTACACGATGTCGGGTGGCGGAAGCGTCGTCATCTATCAGCCTCAGGCGGCGAGCTGGGACCGGCAGAAGAGTCTCGTGGCGTACAGCGCCGTCTCCTACGGTGCCCCGGGAGCGGACAAGCCCGCCCTCGGCTCGATCAAGCTGGAGACCGATACCAGCGTCTCCCTCGCCGAGCGGCTCGTTCGCTTTGGGGCGATCGAGCTCACGGAGACCCACTTCCCCACTCTCACCCGTGAGCAGACTGGCGAGGTCACGACCTTCATCCGAGACTCTATCCCGGAGAAGGAAAGGGTCATCGCTCTCGACCGCTTGATGGCCGCCGTCGAGACGAGCCCCATCCTTCCCCAGGAGGTCGAGGGAGTCAAGGCCGACCCCCCCACGATCTTCTACAGCACCACGGAGGCGATCCTGGTGAACGTCGACGGCGAGGCCATCTGGAGCCCCATCGCCGAGAACGACCTTCGCTTCGCGGTCAATACCAACTGGGACCTCTTCGAGCACGGACCGTCGAAGACCTTCTATCTTCGGAACGATGAGTCCTGGCTCAAGGCATCCGACGTGAAGGGCCCGTGGGCGCCCGCGGGCGATCTTCCGGGAAGCTTCGCGAAGCTTCCCGACGAGGAGAACTGGAAGGAAGTCAAGGCCTCGCTTCCGGGAAAGAAGCTCGATCCCAAGAGGACTCCCAAAGTCTTCCTGAGCTTCTTACCGGCGGAGATGATTCTGCTCGAGGGCGAACCCAAGTACGAGGCAGTAGAAGGCACGCAGATCCTGTGGGTCAGCAATACGGAAAGCGACGTCTTCCGCATGGGGAAGGCTGGAGCGGTCTACTACGTAGTCGCCGGCCGATGGTTCTCGGCCTCCGACTTCACCGGCCCTTGGACTTTCGCGACCCCGACGCTCCCCGAGGATTTCCAGAAGATACCCCTCGAGCATCCGCGCTCACGCGTTCTCGCCGCGATTCCGGGAACTCGGCAAGCGGCCGAGGCCGTGCTGCTCGCGCAGATTCCGGAAACGGCGCGCGTCAACATCAAAGAGCTGAAGGCACCTCCCGTCACTTACCAGGGTGAGCCTCAATTCGAGCCCGTGCCCAAGGCGGCTCCAGTGCACAGCGCGGTCAATACCGACAAAGATATCTTCAAGATCGGCGACATGTACTACATGTGCTACAACGGCGTCTGGTTCTCCTCGAAGGCCCCGAACGGACCCTGGGAGGTCGAGACCAACGTCCCGAAGGAGATCTACAACATTCCCGCGAGCTCCTCTCAGCACCACGTCACCTACGTCACCGTCGAAGACGACGACGATAGCGACGAGTGGGCGACGTTTGCGGTCGTGGCGGGCTACACCGGGCTCATGATCGCCTGGGGGTGCGCGGTCTGGGGAAGCGGCTGGTACTACCCTCCGTACATCGGCTGGGGCGGTTATTATCCCGTCTACTACCCCCGATATCCGACTTACGGATACAGCGCCTGGTATAACCCCTGGACCGGGGGGTACGGCCGGGGTGTCAGGGCCTACGGTCCTTACGGCGGAGCCGGCGCCGGTGCTCGCTACAATCCGCGCACCGGTACGTACGCCCGAGGGGCTTCCGCCTGGGGCCCCTACGGATCGCGCGGCGTCGCCGAGGCCTGGAATCCCAGAACGGGTGCCTATGGACGGACGCGGCAGGGATCCAACGTATACGGAAGCTGGGGTTCGACCTCGGTCCAGCGCGGCGACGACTGGGCTCAGACGGCGCGATATACCAACCGGGCGACGGGAACGACGAGTCGGGTAACGCGGACGGATGAGGGCGCCATGGCGAGCCGGCGGGGCGCCGGCGGAGGGGCCGTGGCCGTCGGCGAAGGCGGAAACGTCTATGCCGGCCGCGACGGAAACGTGTATCGCAGGCAAGACGGCAACTGGCAAAAGCACGACAACGGAAACTGGAACAACGTCGACCCTCCTCCGCGTGCCACGCCGTCTCAGAGGGCCACGCCGTCTGAGCGAGCGACGCCATCGACAACGCGCTCGTCGACTCGGTCCGTAGATTCTTCGACCTACGGCCAACTCCAGCGCGATTACTCGACGCGCGCGGAGGGCTCACAGAGAACGCGAGACTATAGCTCCTATCGGAGCAGTAGCACCAGTTCGGCGGGAAGCTACCGCGCGGGCGGCGGCGCTCGGCGCGGAGGCGGCCGAAGGCGGTAGGTAACAAGACAAGTAATCTTTCCGTCTTCCCCTCGTAGTTTTACGAGTTCCGTCGGGATGCGGTCTCCGATAGCCTCGACACGTGACCTCCGAGACTTCCTCTGTGCTCCTCGCGGCCCCCCACCACGGCCTCGCGGAGGGAATTCGATCGCTGCTCGAGACAGCGTTCGACGCCGTGATCATGGTGGCGGACATGAGATCCTTGTGCGAAAGTGCGCAGAGACTCGAACCTCGCCTGGCGATCGTGGATATGGCGCTCGCCGGAGGGGACGTCCATGGTATGACCGCCCAACTTCGATGCTGCTGCCCGGGGTTGAAGTTGATCCTGCTCGCCGTTTACGACGATCCCTCCGTCGTCCGGTTGGCCATGGAAGCCGGGGCTGAGGGAATGGTGGCCAAGAGCCGGATTGCCACGGACCTTCTAACCGCGGTCGACGCCGTGCTTCGAGGGGAATCGCATTTCCCGGGCAAGAGGACTCACTAGCGTGTTCAAGGCCGTGGCGGGCACAAGGAAGAAAGGTAGGTCCAGTTGGGCAACAAACTCGAAGACATCGTCGAACGCGCCAAGAAATTCTCGCGGCCCTACCGCGTAACCGACGGAGACAAGTTTCGGCTCAAGGATGTCGACCCGAACGATATCGGCGACCTAGACGCCGAGGACAAGCCACGCGCCAAGGAAGCTCTCCAAACGGGGATCGACGCGCTCGCCGAGCTTCAGGACATGCTCTACGCCCAGGACCGCTGGGCGTTGCTCCTCGTCTTCCAGGCGATGGACGCCGCCGGCAAAGACGGAGCCATCAAGCACGTGATGTCGGGCGTCAATCCCCAGGGTTGCCAGGTCGCTTCCTTCAAAGCGCCGTCCGCCGAAGACCTCGACCACGACTACCTCTGGCGCTGCCAGAAGCACCTCCCCGAGCGGGGACGGATCGGTATCTTCAATCGCTCCTATTACGAAGAGGTGCTCGTGGTAAGGGTCCACGAAGACCTGCTTCACAAGCAGAAGCTCCCGCCTTCGCTTCTCACGAAGGACATCTGGAAAGAACGCCTGAGGGACATCCGCTGGTTCGAGCGATATCTTTCGGCAAACGGCGTCGTGGTCCGCAAGTTTTTCCTTCACGTCTCGAAGAAAGAGCAGAAGAAGCGCTTTCTCGAGCGCATCGAGAACCCCGAGAAGAACTGGAAGTTCTCTTCCGCCGA
>DASPGQ010000357.1 GCA_035620555.1 Vicinamibacteria bacterium | reverse complement strand
AGCGCCACATGTCGAACTTGTCCCAATCGCTTCGGAACCTCTCCTCGATTTCGAAGTCCCTGTAGGCCACGGTACCCGGGGGACGCTCGATCTGAATGTAGCCGCCGGCACGGAATGGCACTTCCTCACCCGGGGGAAGCTCGAGCACCAGCTCCTTGATGAACGTCGCGACGTTGTGATTGGAGCGCACCTGGCACTGCCACTTCCGAATCTCGAAGATCTCGGCGGGAAGCTCGATCTTGAGGTCTTGCTTGACCTTGACCTGGCAGGACAGGCGAATCCCTTCACGAGCTTCCCCGCGATTGATGTGGCTCGTCTCCGTGGGCAACATGGCGCCGCCGCCGTCGACGACCTTGACGGTGCAAACGCCGCAACTTCCCTTGCCGCCGCAGGCCGACGGAATGAAGATGCGGTTGGCGGCCAGCGTTCCGAGAAGTGTGCCACCCGCCCCGGTCGCGATCGTCTTGTCGGGGTCGTCGTTGATGAGAATGTTCACGTTTCCGGTGGCCACGAGCTGTCGTCGGGCCCACATCAACATCGCGACCTGGCTCACGATCACGAGGGTGAACATGAGCACGCCGAGAGCGACGGTCGCCATGAGCGTTAGAGCTGTATGCCCCCGAAGGCCATGAACCCGATGGCCATCAGGCCCGTGAGGAGGAACGTGATTCCGAGCCCGCGCAAGCCTTCGGGAATGTGGTTGTAACGAAGACGTTCGCGGATTCCGGCAAGGGCGACGATTGCCAGGGCCCAGCCGGTTCCCGACCCGAAGCCGAAAACGAGGCTCTCGGCGAGATCGTAGCTCCGCTCCACCATGAACAGAGACGCTCCGAGAATCGCACAGTTGACGGCGATCAGAGGCAGGAACACCCCGAGCGCGTTGTAGAGCGCGGGGAAGAAACGGTCGAGGGCCATTTCCACGATCTGCACCATGGCCGCGATGGTCCCGATGTAGGTGAGAAAACCCAGAAACGACAGATCCTGCTCGGCGAGGGACGGGTCGAGCCAGGACAGGGCCCCGGGCTTGAGCAGGAAGTTGTAAACCAGATTGTTGGCCGGAACCGTCACCGTCAGGACGAATACGACCGCGCTTCCGAGGCCGATGGCGGTGTCGACCCTGCGAGAGACGGCGACGAACGAGCACATCCCCAGAAAAAAAGCGAGAGCCATGTTCTCGATGAAGATGGCTTTTACCGCGAGGCTCAGGTAGCTCTCCAGCATGTCAATCCGCCTCGACTTGTTCCGGCTTCCACGTCCGGAGCGCCCAGATGAAGAAGCCAATGATGAAGAATGCTCCCGGAGAGATGACCAGGAGCCCGTTGGGAGTGTACCAGCCGCCGTCGGCCACGTTGGCGAGAACCGGTATACCGAAAAACGTCCCCGAGCCAAAGATTTCCCGGATGGCGGCGGTCATCATCAGGATGAGTGAGTAACCCAGGCCGTTGCCGACGCCGTCCACGAGACTCATGGCCGGTGGATTTTGCATTGCGAAAGCTTCCGCCCGACCCATGATGATGCAGTTGGTAATGATGAGACCGACGAAGACCGAAAGTTGTTTCGATATCTCGAAAACGTAGGCCTTCAGCACCTGATCGGTGACGATCACCAGCGAAGCGATGATGGTGAGCTGTACGATGATGCGTATGTTCGTCGGAATCTGGTTCCGGATCGCACTGACGAGGAAATTCGAGGCGGTCAACACCGCGATGACGGCGATGCTCATCACCACCGCAGTATCCATCTTGGTCGTAACCGCCAGTGCCGAACAGATTCCCAGCACCTGGAGCGCAATGGGGTTGTTGTTGAACAGAGGGTCGAACAGGGCCTCTTTCGCCGGTCTTGCCATCAGCTGACGTTCTCTCTCAACCTCTCCAGGTATTTGCCGAAGCCGTGCTCGCCGAGCCAGAACCGAACCAGGTTCGTCACCCCGCGGCTCGTCATCGTCGCTCCCGAGAGTCCATCCACGCGATTGGGGTCCTCCTCGGGCGGACCCGCCTTGCCGCGAATCACCTCGATGGCCGGCTCGAAGTTCTCATCGAATGCTTCTCGACCTTTCCACAGAGCTTTCCATTTTGGGTTGTCGACCTCGCCTCCCAGCCCGGGGGTCTCCTTGTGCTCGTAGAACGTGATCCCCCGGACGTGTTGAAGCTCGGCGTCGAGCGCGATGAAGCCATAGAGAGTCGACCACAAACCCTTGCCCTCGATGGGGAGGATGATGAGCTTCAGCTTACCCCCTTCTTCGAGGCGGTAGACCAGTGCCTGCTCGGGAACCCTTTCCACCCCCGCCGGGTTTCTGGGCGCCGGCGAGGAGGTGGCCGGATCCGAAGCGACTTTCCTCTGATCGAAGCTCGCCGGGTCCACGTCGGGCAGCGGCTCACCGGTCTCGAGGCTTACCACCGTCGAGACGATTGGCTCGAAGCGACGCTCCACTTCCTCGGACGACAGCTCCTCCGAGTCGCCCGCCAGACCGGCGGCAACGAGTACGTTTCGTTGTTTGTCGAGGTAGGCGTTCGTCTCCTGCTTTTCCTTGAGGGACACCGCGGAGGACGACACGACGACGGCACAAACGAGACACACGATGGTCGCGAAAACGATCGAGTAGGCAGCGCTACGTTGCATGAGGCCCCGTCTGTCTCAATGTTAGCGACGAGAACCGGAAGCCGCAAAAGAGTTGCGGCGGGCGGCAAAACCCTCGGGTCGAGAGGGCTATCCTGCTGCACTCCTTGTTTCGCGTGCGGTTCACCGCCATCCTCTTCTATCCTGCCCGTTCCACCGCGGCGCGCGCAGCATAGCGTGAGCGACGTCTTCGCACATTGGCCCGGATGGCGAAGTGGTCGATGAGGGGGGCAAACACGTTCATGAACAGTATGGCGAGCATCATCCCTTCGGGATAGGCCGGGTTGACGACACGGATGAGCACGACGAGAACGCCGATGAGGAAACCGTAGACGAGTCGACCACCTTCCGTGCCCGGCGCGGTCACCGGCTCGGTCGCCATGAACACCGTGCCGAATGCCCAGCCTCCGAGCACGAAATGCCACCAGAACGGGACGTCGAAAAAGGGGTTCGTTTCCGAGCCGATGACATTCAGCAGCAGGGAAGCGGCCACCGTGCCTGCGGTGACGCTCACGATGATGCGCCACGAGCCGATGCCGGTCACGATCAGCACCAGCGCGCCGAAAAGACACGCCAAGAACGACGTCTCGCCCATCGAGCCCGGCACCAACCCCCAGAAGGCATCCCACCAATCGAGCCCGGCGGTCAGCGCGGACTGTCCCTGAAGCGCAGCCGCCGCGAGCCAGGTCGCCCCACTGACGCCGTCGGTGCTGGTCTGGGCGGCAATCCAGACGTCGTCGCCCGACATTTGCGCCGGATAGGCGAAGAAGACGAATGCGCGGGCCACGAGTGCGGGATTGAGGATGTTGTATCCCGTTCCTCCGAAAATCTCCTTCCCCACCACGACGCCGAAACTGATTCCCAGAGCGACCTCCCAGAGCGGAATGGTCGGAGGCAATATCAGGGGAAAGAGCATCCCAGTCACGAGAAAGCCCTCGTTCACCTCGTGACGGCGTACCGCGGCGAACACGACCTCCCACCCGCCCCCCACGGCGAAAGTAGTGACTAGCACGGGAACGTAATAGAGCCCGCCGTGGACGAACGAGGCCAGAAAACTCGAGGGATCGAAGCCGAGGGCGAGGGTCTCCATGGCCGCCGTCTGCCAGTTGTCGAGAGGCAGAGCCCCTTTCGAGATCGCCAGGTTCGCCTGGAAGCCCGTGTTGTAAAAAGCCATGAAGACCGTGCCCGCGAGCGAAGCGACCACGACCATCATGGTTCGCTTCAGGTCGAGCGCGTCTCTGATATGAGAGGCCCCGTCGGTCGTCTTCCCCGGAGTGAAGAGGAATGTGTCGCCGGCTTCGTGCAGGGGATGGAGACGCTCGAGCCTCCCCCCTTTGGAGAAGAGCTTTTCCTGTTTGTCGAGGAGAGTCCTCAGAAACCGCATTTACCCCTCTTTTTGGATCGTCGTCAGCACTCTTCTCAAGTGAGCTCCAAAATCGTTCTTGCCCACGTCGGCGAAAGTACAGAGGGCGAGGTCCTCTTCTTCGAGCTCGAGGCATCCGAGCTCCTGAGCGCGCTCGACATCCTGCATGACGAGCGCACGCAAGAGGAACGTGGGAAGTATATCCATGGGCATGACCTGCTCATATGAGCCGATGGGAACGATGGCGCGGTGGGAGCCGTGGGTGGAAGTCGTCAAGTCCAGCTTCCTGCGGGGAAACAGTCGGGAAAGAAAAACGGGCTTGACCGAGAACTTGTTTCGCCCCGGGGTGAGCCAGCCGAGAAACACCCGCTCGCGATCTTCAGCGATT
>DASPGQ010000356.1 GCA_035620555.1 Vicinamibacteria bacterium | reverse complement strand
AATGTCGGCGAGCCGCGCGATGTCCGACACGTTGAGAAGTCCGGATGCTCGTGCCGCGAGCAGCGAGAGCAGTCGCGGCAAGTCGGTCAATCCTTCGATGTGTGATAGGTCACGGACGTCGCGTTGCAGGATCGTATTGAGGTAGGAGCCGAACCAGCTCGCGCGCCGATCTGGATTTTTGCGCGTGACGACCTCGGGATAGCCTCCTCGCAGCATCCTGGAGATCAGCTCGTCGCGCGTTTCGGCAGATATCCGCTTGCGCGAGATTTCCTCATCGTAAGCGGCATCGATGAAGCGTTCGCGGCGACCCTCGATTTCGCCTTGCGACAACGGCATCAGTGGGATCAGCTCGATGCGACCCGCCAGCGATTCGGAGACGCGCGGCACGAAGAGTACGTTCGCGGAGCCCGTCAAGAGGAAGGATCCTGGCTTGCGCGCGCGATCAACGGCCATCTTGATGGCAGGAAACAATCCTGGCGCGCGCTGGACCTCATCCAAGATGATGGGAAGTTCCAGCCCGGCGAGAAAACCGTCCGGATCGCTGGAAGCGGCTGCCAGGATGGTCGCATCGTCAAGAGTGAGGTAACGGCCGCGGAAAGAGCCCGACTCGGCAAGCGATTGAACGAGAGTGCTCTTGCCCGTTTGCCGAGCCCCATGAAGAAGGACAACGGGCGTATCGCTCAACGCCTGTTCGAGTCGAGGCGTAACGTGGCGCCGCAACATGGTTGAATATTAACCGTGTTATGGTTATATTACAACCACACCTGAGCCACCGGCGTGAATACGCCGACGCGGGCTCGACGGCTGATCATCACCGAACCGCTCAATCCCTGTAGACCAATTCATGACGGGCTGATTTTGAGCGAAGTCTACTCAATAGACCTCAACGAAGTTTGCCTGAAGCCAAGCCGTATTGCGGTCGAAACGCTCCCTTTGGGAGCGGCCGCGGCAAGCTCCTGAGGATCTTTCACTTCCTCCATTACAATGGAGCTTGCCTTGCCGACGACCATACTCACCTCAAGCGCGGATTCGCGAATGTTTTACCGCTTTCTCGCAGCGATCAAGTAATCCCAGGTTTCTCCCTCGCCGGCCAAGGCGGGGCAGCGTAGAGGCCCGACCATCCCGTCGACCGCGGTAGACTTCCGGCGGTGGAATCCGAAGAGTTCGAGAAGCTCTTCCAGCTGGAAGAGTCTCTGTGGTGGTTTCGTGGCATGGAGGCCATTTCGATTGCCCTCCTCGACCGTTTCGGAGCGGAGACGAGCTCCGAGGCCTCGAGGAGGGTTCTCGATGCCGGCTGCGGGACCGGCGGCATGTTGCCGACGCTCGCCCGATACGGGTCGGTGACCGGGATCGATTTCGCGTTCATGGCACTCGAGCTCGCACGGAGAAGAGGCCCGACCCCTCTGGTTCATGGCAGCGTCGCCCGACTTCCCTTCCCCTCGGGGATCTTCGATCTCGTTACCTCGTTCGACGTCATCTACCATCGCGGAGTGCCGGAGGACGCCGTTGCGCTTGCCGAAATGACCCGGGTGCTGCGACCCGGTGGCACGCTTCTCATCCGGGTGCCCGCCTTCGAGAAAATGCGAAGCCGCCACGACGAAGCGGTGCACACGAGACAGCGCTACGGCAAGAAGGAGCTCACGGCGAAGCTGCGTGACGCGGGCCTCGAGCCGATCTTCGTGTCGTTCGCCAATTTCTTCCTGTTTCCGGTGGCTTGGGTGCGCCGCCGTGCCAGCCGCTCGACCCGTTCGGGCTCCGACGTCGAAGCGACGTCGCCCTTACTGAACGCTTTGCTCGAGAAGGTGCTCAGCCTCGAAGCCATCCTGATCGGCCGCACCTCGCTGCCGTTCGGATTGTCCCTGGTCGCCGTCGCTCGAAAAAGCCGCTAGACCGGCACCTGATTCGCGGCGTGATAGGAGCTCCTCACGAGAGGTCCTGCCTCGACATGACGAAACCCGATCGCCCTTCCTCTCCTGGCCAGCTCCTCGAATTCCCCAGGCTCGACGAATCGCTCGATGGGCAGGTGAGCCTTCGTGGGCTGAAGGTACTGCCCCAGGGTGAGGACATCCACGTGCGCGGTCTCGACGAGCTCACGCATGACCTCCTCGACTTCTCGAGCGCTCTCACCGAGTCCGAGCATCATGCCGGTCTTGCTCACGATGCCCGGTGCGAGCTCCTTGGCCCGCCGAAGCAGCTCGACCGATCGAGCGTAGCTCGCGCCCGGCCGTACCCGCTTGTAGAGGCGGGGAACGGTCTCGATGTTGTGGTTCACGATCTCGGGACGGGCGGCGAGAACGGTCTCGAGCGATGCGAGCGAACCCTGGAAGTCCGGAATCAAGACCTCCACCGACGTGCTCGGCCGCCTTCGGCGTATCGCCTCGATCGTATCCGAGAATACCGACGCGCCCCCATCGGGAAGCTCGTCCCGATTCACCGACGTGACGACCGCGTGGTCGAGCTCCATCGCCACCACGGCCTCCGCGACCCTCCGGGGCTCGTCACGATCGAGAGACGTGGGAAGACCCGTCTTGACGGCGCAGAAGCCGCAGGCTCTGGTGCACACGTCCCCCAGGATCATGAACGTGGCCGTGCCGTGCCCCCAGCACTCCGCGACGTTCGGGCAGCGCGCCTCCTCGCAGACCGTGTGCAAATCGAGTCCGCCGAGGATGCGTTTGAGCCGGAAATAGCTCTCGCCGCTCGGAAGCCGGACCTTGAGCCAGGGCGGTCTCGGGTTCATCAGGCTACCATACCTTCTCGTCCCAGCCCTCGAGCCGGCGCTTCACGTCCGCCATGAACTGATCCGCGGTTGCGCCGTCGATCAGCCGGTGATCGAACGACAGGGCCAGATAGACCATCGAACGCACCGCGATCGCATCGTTCACGATGACCGGCCGCTTGTGGATTCCACCGAGACCGAGAATAGCGACTTGCGGTTGATTGATGATCGGTGTTCCGAAGAGCGCCCCGTACGGACCGGGGTTCGTCAGGGTGAAGGTTCCTCCCTGCACTTCTTCCGGTCGGAGCTTCTTCGTTCTCGCTCTCTCGGCGAGATCGGCCACGGCGCGAGCGAGACCGAGAAAGCTCTTCTCGTCCGCTTGGCGGATGACGGGCACGATGAGGCCGTCGTCGAGGGCAACGGCGACTCCAATGTTGTATTCCTTGTTGTAGACGATGGTGTCGCCGTCGATGCGAGCGTTGATCACGGGAAAGTTCTTGAGCGACGAAGTGACGGCGCGGACGAAAAACGGCGTGTAAGTGAGCTTGACGCCCTCGTCTCTCTCGAAGACGTGCCTGGCCGCCTCGCGTGCCCGGACGATGTGACTCACGTCGGCCTCGAAGACGGTCGTGACGTGAGCGGAAGTGCGGCGCGAGACGATCATGTGCTCGGCGATGGACCTCCGCATCACGCTCATGGGCTCGACTTCGACGCGCCCGACGGGCGCCTCGGACGGGCGCTCGTGGGCGGGAACGCTCGGCGACGGTGGCGGCGGTGGAACCGACGGCGTAGGTGGCGGAGCTTCCGCCGGGGGCGCCGCCTTTCGCTTCTCGAGAAACTCGAGAACGTCCCCCTTGCTGATCCTTCCGTCACGCCCGGTACCGGTGAGCTCGCTCAAATCGATGCCGTGTTCTTCGGCCATCTTCCGCACGAGCGGCGAGCTTCGAGGCCCGTCGGTCGCGCGTTCTTCCCGGGGAGGAGGCGGAGGCGCCTTCGACGTCGGTTCCTGCGGTTTGGCGTCGGGGGGAGCCGCTTCGGTTCTCGTCGTCGAGCCCTCGCTCTCGATCAGCGCCACGATGGTGTTGATCGCGACGGTCTCACCTTCCTGAACCCTGACCTCGGCGAGGATGCCCGAGGCCGGCGCCGGGATCTCGGTATCCACCTTGTCGGTCGAAATCTCGAATAGAGGCTCGTCGCGCTCGATTCGATCCCCTACCTGCTTGTACCACTTGATGATCGTACCTTCGGCGATACTTTCGCCCATCTGGGGCATGATGACTTCGGTCATTCGGGTCGACCCTTTCTCGTTCCGCGTGATTAGTAGGCGGCGAGCTCACGGGCGGCTCGCGCCACATCCTCGACTCCAGGGATGAAGGCATCCTCGAGAGCCCCAGCGTAAGGCACCGGCGTATCGGGAGCGGTCACCCTTACGATGGGACCGTCCAGATCGTCGAACGCTTCCTCGGCGATAAT
>DASPGQ010000355.1 GCA_035620555.1 Vicinamibacteria bacterium | reverse complement strand
CGCCGCGGACATGCGAACCGCGCAGGACTCGTTTCGGCGCGCGGTGCAGGCGGCTGAAGAGGTCGGCAGTCCGCGCGGCACCGGCCTCGCCCTATTGGGACTCGCGGCGGTCGAAGCGGCGGAAGGCCGGGAGGAGCGCGCCGTGACCATCGCGGCGGCCGCGAAAGCCTTATCCGATCGTGCCGGCGTGGTGGTCGAGCATCCGATGGATCCGACTGTCGCGGACCGGATCGAGGCGCTCAAGGCGTCGATCCCCAGGAGCACGCTGGCTGGGCTCGTGGCCAGCGCGAGCACGCTATCACCGACAACGATTCTCGCCATGCTCGCCGAGCGGCAGCCCCATCCTTAAGCCGACGGCGAGCATCGTTCCCGCGGTTCTTTCGAATCCTTCGTTGAGGACTAAACAGAACGGCGTACACCGGGATGGGGACGTTCGCATCAACGTCTCCCCGCACCCATTCGCCATTCATAAGAGCTCCTGCGGCAATCTACCCACCTAGATTGTTATCAATGCGCCATTAGATACGATCTTGAAACGCCGCCGTACGTTTCAGTTAGCGAAGTGTCACGCTCGAAGCGCGCGGAATCGCGTTTTGGGGGTTCGATTCTCCGTGGAACGCCGAGTTGACGGGCGCGCCGCTCAGACGGCATAGTGCGCGCATGTTCCACAGGCACGCCATTTTGGGTTTCGCGATGCTTTGCGCAAGCACAGGCTTCGCGCAGAGCCGGGGAACGCTGAGCATCGACGCTGTTGTCGATATCAAGCACCCATCGAGCCCGGTTTTCTCTCCCGACGGCCGCCGCCTCGCCTTCGTCTGGGAGCGAGCCGGTGTCCAGAATGTCTACGTCTCGGATCTTTCGAACGGTTCCGGGGATCCTCGGCCGCTCACGGCATACAACGAAGGCAGAGTCGACGCGCTGTTCTGGAGCTCGGATGGCTCCAGAGTCCTTTTCGACCGGGAAGGCTCCTTGTGGACGGTCGACGTGAACACGGGCCGCGACACGAGGCCACTGTGGAACGACGCCGCCCCGGCTTACGGCTATGTCCCGTCACCGGACGGCAATCGCATCGCCTACTCGCGCGAACGCGACCTTTGGGTTCGTCCCGTGCAAGAGGGCGTCGAGCACAGGTTGACGCGAACGCCGGAGCGCAACGAAGGCGGCATCGCCTGGTCACCCGACGGAACGCGCATCGCGTTCGTCACCTCTTCCTCCGAGCGCCACGAGAACGCCCCCGACTATTCCGGTGCCAAGATCCTCTATGCATGGTTCGACCGACGTACAGGCGACGTCGGCGTCGTTACGGCCGACGGTGACGGCTCGCCCGTCTCCGTCTTTCCGGATCAGATATTTCGAGAGATCGCGCCCCGTTGGATCGACGACGCGCGTCTCGTCTTCGAGCGCGTTCACGACGACACGACCCGACGCGAGATCGTCGTCGCCGATGCCCTTCCGGCCGGGGCGAGGTCGTCCTGCGCGAGATCGAAGAAAAATGGTGGAGCATTCCAGGCACGGCCGAGCCGGGGGCGATCCCTTCGCCCGATGGGAAATGGCTCGCCTTCCTCAGCGATCGCGGCGGATGGGATCACGTCTATGTCCTGCCGACAGGGGGCGGTGAGCCCATCGCCATCACCCGTGGGCACTTCGAGGCATGGCGGCCCTCCTGGTCTCCGGATGGAAAACGACTCGCGTTCGACGCCAACGAGGCCGAGCACCCCGGTACCCGGCATCTCTATGTCGTGGAGCTCGGAGACGATCCCGGCAAACGGGCACCGCAAAAGTTGACTCAGGGCCGTGGCACGAACGTCGCAGCGGTCTGGTCCCCGGACAGCAAGACCCTCGTCTATCAGCATACCGATCCCGAGAATTCCGCCGACCTCTTCGCCGTCTCCGCAGAAGCCGGAGCGACTCCCAGGAGGCTCAGCGACTCTCTGCCGGCCGGAATCGACCGCTCGCGTCTCGTGGCGCCGGAGCTCGTCTGGTATCCGGCCACCGATGGTCAGAAGGTCCCCGCCTATCTGTTCGTGCCGAACGACCTCGATCGTGCGAAGAAACATCCCGCGATCGTCTGGGTCCATGGCGACGGACACAATCAGAACTACGATGGCTGGCACATCCAGAGAAACTACGCCGTCTACTATTCGTTTCACCAGTATCTGCTCCAGCAAGGTTACGTCGTGATTGCTCCCGACTACCGCGGCAGCATCGGTTACGGCAAAGACTGGCGCCAGGGAGTCTTTCTCGACGTGGGCGGAAAGGACTCCGAGGACGCCACCGAGGCTGCGACCTATTTGAAGTCGCTCGATTATGTCGACCCCGATCGCATCGGCATCTGGGGATTGAGCTATGGCGGCTTCTTCACCCTCCTTTCGCTCGTGAATGCACCCAAGACGTTCGCCTGTGGGGTCGACGTCGCCGGCGTAGTCGACTACCGGATGTACTACGAAGACCCTTATCAAGGTCGCTGGACTTGCGGACGGCTCCGCGCGCCCGAGGACAATCCGGCCGCCTACGACGTCGCCTCGCCCCTGAGCCGCATGGACCGCCTCGAGCGACCGCTTCTCATTCTGCATGGGACCGCGGACGTCAATGTCCCCTACCTGCATTCCGTGCGTCTCATCGATGATCTGCTGGCGAGAAAGAAGGATTTCGAGTTCATGGCGTACCCTGGCGAGTTTCACTATTTCACCCGCGAGCGCGTTCTAACCGACGCCTGGCGACGCGTGGAACGGTTCTTCGACGAGCATTTGAAATAAGGAGAGCTCTTCATGCCCCTCGGTCTCGACCGACGAAGTTTCTTGCGTACCTCGGCGGGTGTCGCGGCGGCGGCCGCGTCCGTCACACTCCCCGACACGGCATCCGCGCAGAGCAGCGGAGAAGGTCCGCTCCCGGCACCCATTCGCGGGTTGAGGTCGATGATGGATGGCATCCAACCCATCACCGATGCCGAGCGGCTCGCACGTCTCGAGAAGGCGCGAAAGCTGATGGTGGACAATGGCATCGATGCCGTGTTCATCGAGCCGGGCTCGAGCCTCTTCTACTACACCGGCGTCCGCTGGGGTACGAGCGAGAGGATGTTCGGCTTCGTTCTTCCCTGCAAGGGCGAGCCCGCCTATATCTGTCCAAAATTCGAGGAGGCCCGGGCGCGGGAGCTCACGAAGTTCTCGAACGACATCAGGACGTGGGAGGAGGATGAGAGCCCCTACGCGCGCGTTGCGCAGATCTTCCGGGATCGTGGGGTGGCGAGCGGCACCATCGCTATGGAGGAGCGCGTACGCTTCTTCCTCTATGACGGCATTCGGAAGGAGGCGCCCGGCGCCACCTACGTGAGCGCCGATCCGGTGACGGCCGGGTGTCGTATCTTCAAGTCCCCCGCGGAGATCGCTCTCATGCAGCGCGCCTCAGACATCACGATTGCCGCCTACCGGGCGAGCTTCGAAACGCTCCATGAAGGCATGACGCAGTTCGAGTTCAGGGACTACGTCAGCGCTGCTTTCCACGCGCTCGGTGTCGACGGCGGAGCCACGGTCCAGTTCGGCCAGTACACCGCCTTTCCTCACGGAAGCATCACCCCTCAGAAGCTGAAGGAAGGTGACGTCGTCCTCGTCGACGGTGGGTGCGGTGTCGAGGGCTATCGCTCCGACATCACGCGCACGACGGTCTTCGGCAAGCCGACCCAGCGCCAGACGGAGGTCTGGAACCTGGAGAAGAAGGCGCAGGCCGCCGCCTTCGAGGCCGCGAAGGTCGGCGTACCTTGCGAGGCCGTGGATGCCGCCGCGCGCAAGGTGATCACCGACGCCGGCTTTGGTCCCGATTACAAGGTCCCGGGGCTCCCGCATCGCACCGGCCATGGAATCGGCCTCGACGGTCACGAGTGGGTCAATCTCGTTCGCGGGAACAAGATGCCACTCGCTCCCGGCATGTGCTTCAGCAACGAGCCGATGATCGCGATCTACGGCGAGTTCGGAATCCGCCTCGAGGACTGCATGTACATCACGGAGAGCGGGGCGAAGTTCTTCAGCCAGCCGAGCCCCGCCATCGATCGGCCCTTCGCCTGATCGTGACGTTCGCGCAGTGGACCTTTCGTGTCGC
>DASPGQ010000354.1 GCA_035620555.1 Vicinamibacteria bacterium | reverse complement strand
GTCCTCCTCCACGAGCGAGCTTCCCGTCGCGATGCCTCGGGCGCGAAGGAACGTATAAGCCATGCCCCCTCCGATGAGAAGGTGGTCGACCTTCCCGACGAGCGAGCGAACGACGTCGATCTTGTCCGATACCTTGGCGCCTCCAAGAAGCGCCACGAACGGATGGGGCGGGGAAGACAGCGCCATGTCGAGATAGTGGAGCTCTTTTTCCATCAAGAGCCCGGAAGCCGCCTGCGAGAAGAACCGCACCACGCCAACGGTCGACGCGTGGGCGCGGTGGGCTGCGCCAAAGGCGTCGTTGACGTAGAGCTCGGCGGTGGTCGAGAGCCGCCTCGCGAGCTCGGTATCGTTCGCTTCCTCTCCGGGATCGAAGCGCAGGTTCTCGAGGAGAAGCACGTCTCCGTTCCGGAGAGTCCGGACTTCGGCGTCGACCTTTTCGCCGACGACCTCGCCGCAGAAGCGAACCTCCTTACCCAGCAGCTTCGACAGGCGATCGGCGACCGGTCGCAGACTCATGTCCTCGCGAGGCTTTCCCTTGGGTCGGCCGAGATGCGAGGCGAGCACCAGCCTCGCCCCGCGCTCGAGGGCGAGCTCGAGCGTGGGAAGAGTCGCGCGGATTCGCGTATCGTCCTGAACCGCACCCCCGTCGAGGGGGACGTTGAAATCGACGCGAATGAACACGCGACGGCCCGCGAGCTCCAGCTCGCCTATCGTCAGCTTCCGCATGGACAAACCAAACATTATATCTCAAGCACACGATTGCCTCCGCGATGGCTTTTGCTATAATCCGCCGCAGAACACAGGCTCGGGTGCCGCGTTCCGTGGTCAAAAGGGAACGGGGTGAAAGACCCCGGCGGCCCACGCCACTGTAATCGGAGAGCCTCAGCCCAATGCCATGGTGGCAGCCACTCCCGGCGGGAGCCGGGGGGAAGGCGGGTGAAAGGCGCCGGATCCGAGAGTCAGGAAACCTGCCCGGGCCAAGAAGTCGGAGAGCTCTTCGATGGGAAGAGTCCGGTTTCGAGGCACCTCACCCCGAGACCTCACGCTCCGTCGAGTCCACGCTGTGGAGGTCCTATGCATTCTCTCGTCCTGCTCGCTGCCGCCACCCTCTCGATCCAGGTAGTCGATCCCCAGCAAGCGCCGGTACCCGGCGCGCAAATCCAGCTCGTTCGTGGCGACGGGCAGTGGCAGAGCGAAGTTCGTGCCGACGCTCACGGAGCTCATGCCTTCCACTCGATCGCTCCAGGAGCCTACCTGATTTCCGCCACCTCGCCCGGCTTCTCCCGCAAGGCGATCCCGGTGCGCCTCGCCGAAGGAGGCAGCGAGCGCGTGACGTTACGTCTCGATCTCGCTTCCCTCGAGGAGTCGGTGGTCGTCACCAGCGCGGCCTCGGCGCAGACCCTCACCGAAGTCACGAAATCGGTGAGCGTGGTCGACGGCGATGAGATCGAGATCCGCGACGAGCACTTCATTCCCGAAGCGCTTCGAACGATCCCCGGCCTTCGCATCGAGCAGCTAGGAGGCCCGGGCGCGTTCACTTCCATCAAGACCCGCGGACTTCGCACCGAGGACACCGCCATCCTCGTCGACGGAGCCCGGCTTCGCGACCCTTCGGCGCCGCAGGGCGACGCTTCGTCCTACATCGAAGGCCTGATCGTGACCGACGTGGAGAGCCTCGAGGTCCTGCGGGGCTCGGGGTCCTCGCTCCACGGAACGAACGCCGGTGGAGGCGTCATCAATATCGTCACGGCACCCGGGGGCGGCAAGCCGAGGGGAAGCGCTCTCATCGAAGGGGGAGGCCTCGGTCTTCTGCGCGCGAACGCGCAGACTTCGGGTGGCCTGCGGGATCGCATGCTGTACAGCCTTGGCCTGGCTCACCTCAACGTGGCTGATGGCGTCGATGGCAACGACAACGTAAGGAATACGAGCGTTCAGGGACGCGCTCTCCTCCAGATCGACCCGAGCTCGAGCCTTTCGTTCCGTTTCTACGGCGCCGATGTGCTCCTCGATCTGAACGAGAGTCCGAGCGTTCTCGGAAGCCCGCCCCCCGGCGTCGTCGATGCCGTAGCGAACGTCAATTTCACTCCGTCCGCGGACGATCCCGACAGCTTCCGCCAGGGAAGTTTCGCCTCGACGCTCGTCGCCTACGAGCGGAGACCGAACGCGGTCTTCGGATTCGGACTCAGATATCATGGCCTCGTCAGCGACCGCCGATTCGAGGATGGGCCTCTGGGGGTCTCACCCTTCGAGCCCGCCGGCGTCTTCCTCTCCGAGTTCGAAGGAGACATCCACACGTTCGCCGCCCGTTCCGACTTCGAGTGGGGCCGAAACCAGCTCATTCACGCCGGGTACGAGCTCGAGCACGAATCCTTCAAGAACCGAACGGTGCCCGAGGATGCGAGGGATACCTCGCTGACGGATGTCTCGCAGGCAAGCCACACGTTCACCGTTCAGGATCAGCTGACGTTCGTGGACGGTGCGCTCTCGTTCGCGGGCTCGCTTCGCACACAGCTGTTCTCTCTCCACGAGCCGAAGTTCACTCCCGCGGAGAACGCGCCCTTCGGAGACATCGCGTTCGTCTCGCCCGACGATGCGGTAAGCGCGGACGTCTCGGGCGCCTACGCGCTCGTGCGGAGCGGGACGCGGGTTCGAGCTCATTGGGGGATGGGATACCGGGCGCCGTCTCTCTTCGAACGTTTCGGAACGTCTTTCGGGAGCTTCGGTTACTCGGCTTTCGGCGATCCGAGACTTTCGCCGGAGAAGACCAGGACGTTCGACGTCGGTCTCGAGCAGCGCGCGCTGTCCGATCGGCTCGAAGTCACAGCAATGTTTTTTCGCACGCGGCTGTCGGAGATCATCATCTTCGACTTCTCGGGCGCCATCGATCCGGCCACGGATCCCTTCGGGCGCTTCGGTGGTTATCGCTCGACGGACGGCGGCGTCGCCCGAGGTCTCGAGCTCACCGGCGAGCTTGCGCTCACATCGAACGTCCGTCTCCGGGGCTCTTACACGTTCACCGACGCGGAGCCTCCCACGGGCGTGAGCGAGGAACAGACCCAGGCCTTCGTCATCCCGCGCCATCAGGGCTCGGCGGTCATCACTTCGATCTTCGGGCCTCTCAGCGTGAGCTTCGACCTCTACGCTTCGGGTGGCTATCTCGCCCCGGTCTTCGACAACAATACGTTCGTGAGCCGCGTCTACCGGTTCGATGGTTTCGCGAAGGGCGATCTCGCGGCCAGCTACCGCTTTTCGCACCTGCGCGTCTTCGGGAAGGTCGAAAACCTCTTCGACCAGACGATCTTCGAGAGCGGTTTCCGGACGCCGGGCCGGTACGCGCTCGTCGGCGTCGGGGTGGATTTCTGACATGGCTGCATGGTTTCTCGCCGCCGCGGTCGTGACGCGCATCGTGTCGCTATCGCCCAACGTTACCGAGATTCTCGATGGAATCGGAGCCTTCGATCGCGTCGTGGCCGTCTCGAAATTCTGCGAGTTTCCAGCGGAGGTGGAGCACCTCCCCAGGGTAGGAGGCTGGACCGACACGAGCCTCGAGCAAGTCGTGGCCCTCGAGCCCGACCTCGTGATCATGGCGGACGCGCAGGGGCCGCTCATCGAGGAGAAGCTCCAGGCGCTCGGGCTCGTCACGCTCGTGGTCAAGAGCCAGTCTCTCGCCGATATCTTCGATGCCATTGCGACGATCGGTGATGCGGTAGGGAACGAGAGCGAAGCGAGGACGCTCGTCGAGACGATGCGAGCCGCCTTTCAGGAGATCCATCAAAAAGTCGAAGGAAGGGTCCCGCCGAGGGTACTCATGGTGGTCGATCGGCTGCCGGGTACGCTCCGGGACATCTACATCGCGACGGAGGGAAGCTATCTCACTGACCTGGTTCGCATCGGGGGGGGCGATCCCATCACCCCCAAGGCGCCCCACAACTACGCCGGAATCAGCGCCGAGGCTCTCGTGTCGTTCGACCCCGAGGTCATCTTCGATATGGTCCAGGCGCTGACGATTCCGGTCGCGGTGGCGGGCTCGATCGACCTCGCGGAGGATCCCGAGAGCGTCTGGCGAACGGTGTCGGTGCGGGCGGTCGAAACCGGCCGCGTCTACCCGCTGAAGGACAAGAGGCTCGTTCACCCGTCGCAGTTCGCCGTACTCACCGCTCGCGAGATCGCGAGGCGCCTCCATCCCGAGGCGTTCCCGTGATCCTCGAGGCGCAGGGGCTCGCTTTCTCCTACGCCGAGACGCCGGTTGTGAAAGACGTCTCGCTCGCGCTTCCTCGCGGAAGCTTCGCCGGCCTCATCGGTCCCAACGGCTGCGGGAAATCGACGCTCCTCCGCTTGCTGTCGGGCGTTCTGAAGCCCGCCCGCGGGGAGGTGCGACTCGAGGGCCGCTCGCTTGCCGAGATCCCGCCCCGGCAGCGCGCGAAGCAAATCGCCTATGTACCCCAGCAACAAAGGGGTGTCTTTCCCTTCACGGCTCTCGAGGTAGTTCTCACCGGCCGAAGCCCGTATACGTCGCGCTTTCGGTTCGAGAACGAGGCCGATCGGCTCATCGCGCTCGAGGCACTCATGGAGGTCGGGGCCGAGCACCTCGCTGCTCGACCGGTCACCGAGCTCTCCGGCGGTGAGCAGCAGATGATCTCGGTCGCACGTGCGCTCGCACAACAATCGACCATCCTCCTTCTGGACGAGCCCGCCGCCTCCCTCGATCTGAAACACCGCGCGAAGCTTCTCAGCGCGCTCAAACGGCTTCGCGCCGAGCGCTCGCTGACGGCGCTCGTCGTGACGCACGATCTGCAGATGCTGGACGAGACCTTCGATTTGCTCTTCGCTCTCTCGGAAGGGCGTCTCGTCGCCGAAGGAGCCCCGCGCGACGTGCTGAGCGAGAAGAGACTCGCGGCCATCTACGACGATCCCCACGTTCGCACTCGCGAAGTGGCGGGCCGGACTTTCGTCTGGTCGGAGTGGTAATGGGGCCGCGGCTTCCGGTGGCGCTATCGGTCTTGCTCGCCCTCCTGGCGGTCGCGATCGTCTTTGCCCTCGCCACCGGCTACCAGCCCATCACCTTGTCGGAGCTTCGTGCTGACGAGACGGCGCGCACGATCTTCTTTCGACTCCGCATACCGCGGGTCGTTCTCGGCATCGTCGTCGGAAGCTCTCTCGCGTCCGTCGGCGCGGCGCTCCAGGCGCTGTTTCGAAACCCACTCGCCGAGCCCTTTACGCTCGGGGTGTCGGGTGGGGGAGCGCTCGGTGCGAGTGTGGCCATCGCCCTTGGGCTCGGCGCGAACGTCGCCGGTATTCCACTGGTGTTCGTTGCCGCCTTTCTCGGCTCCCTCGCTTTCGTCGCGATCGTCTACCGCCTCGCGTCGGTGGGGACCATCGTGATGCCCGGGGCGCTACTCCTCGCTGGCGTCGTACTGAACCTCATCGCCGGCGCCGGTGTTCTCATGATCCAGTTCGTGACGGACTACACGCGCGCCCTGCAGATATTGCGGTGGATGGTTGGAAGCCTCGACGTGGTCGGCATGGATTTGATCTGGCGCATGCTGGTGTTCGTGGTTCCCGGACTCCTGGTGCTCTTG
>DASPGQ010000353.1 GCA_035620555.1 Vicinamibacteria bacterium | reverse complement strand
GCGCGACCCCGAATGGTGGCTCTCCCATCAGGCCAAGATTCCCGAGCTCGACGAAGCCATCAAAGCTCGACGTTAGCTCGGGCCCCTTATCTAAACCGGTTTCTACCGTAAGCCTTACTTCACCCCGAGCAGGCGCGGAAGGTCATCAGTCAGCGCCTCCTCCGCCTCCGGCTGGGAAGCCCCGAACGCGATCACGTCGAGCTTTCCCCATTGGGCGAGCGGACCGACGTTGTAGAGAACGAACCGCGGGTCGCTTCCGACCGCTCGAAGGACGTCCCGGAATGGAGCGCCGACGAGTCCGGGATGCGCCACGTCCTGCGCTCGGTAAGGCGGACGGGGTCGTCCTACGAGGCGGTCCACCAGGGACATCGGAATGCTCGTCCCGCCCCAGCGTCCGTTGCATTCGGTGAAGCGGATTTGCTCGCCATCGACCACCAGGAGGTCGAAGGAGCACCGCCCCACGTAGCCGAGCTCCTGGAGTGCTTCGGCGCATCGTAGCGACGCGTCCGTGAGCCTTCGATTCAGCGTCTTAGCGAGCGTGGAGGGACGGCTTCCCACGAAGATCTTCTCCTCGCCCTCGAGGATCTGTTCGTAGATGCCTTCCACCGTAGGCTCTCCCTTGCCAGTCGGCGGAATCCAGGTCTGGCTCGACGGAGACACTTCCGCCTCTTCCCAGGCGACGGCGAGCACCTCTTCCCGGCCGTCCCACTCCGTTCTTTCGAGGAACGAGCGGACCAGCGCCTCGGTGTGCTCCTGCGAGGAGAGCTCCTCCGACCGGAAAACCGCGTTTCCCATTGCCGACGCACAGCGCGTGCGCTTGAGGCCAACCCGAGGGTACCGGCGTCCGATGTCGAGAAGGTGCCCGGCCAGCGTCCTGGGATCGCGCGCCGATTCCGTACGCACGAGCCGCTCTTTGCCAAGGACGTGCTCGACCAGTTCCGAGAAGCGAAGCTTGTCGTTGGCAATCCAAGTCACCGGCGGTGGCGGGCCCAGGACCTGCACCGGCACCCGCGCGGCCGCGGAGACGCGCCGCGCCAGCTCCCACACGGGCTCGACGCTCATGTAGGGATGAATAAGCAACCCATTGCCCGCGCGGGCTCGTTCCACGATCTTCGCGAACGCCTTCCCGTGCCAGCACGCTTCGGCCACGGCCAGCAGATTCTCTCTGGGCTCGGCTAGAACCAGGTCGGGAGCGCCCAGCCGGAGATTCTCGCGGCAGTACTCTTCGTATCCCCGAGTGAGGGGTGTGACCGCGGCGACCAGATCGCCCTCGCCCGCGCGTACCCAGGCCCGATGCTGATATTCCTCGACTCCGGCGATGTTCACGAGAAAGGGAATCTCCGAAACATCGTCGAGGTAGAGCGTCGGGTGGAAGGAACACCCGTCCCAGAGGTGCGGCTCGTACCCCGAATGCATCGAGTTTACAATCCTAGCACCATGAAGCGGGTCGCTCTCTATCTCCAGGATGCCCACTCCCTTTCGGAATGCATCCGTTACGCCACCTATGCGGAGGAAAAAGGATTCGAAGCCGTTTGGCAGGCCGAGAGCCGTCTCGTCCGCGACGCCATCGTGCCGATGGCCGCCTATGCGGCTCGCACGTCGCGCATCCGGGTGGGCTCGGGCGTCATCAACAATTGGACGCGCAACATCGGCCTCCTCGCGGCGACGTTTCTCACGCTCGACGATCTCGCCCCGAACCGCATCCTCTGCGGCATCGGCGCCTGGTGGGATCCGCTCGCCAAAAATGTAGGCATCGAGAGAAAGAACCCCCTTCTCGCCATGCGAGAGACCGTGGATGTCTTCCGTCGGCTTCTCGCCATGGAGAACGTCAGCTTCGACGGCGCCTTTCACAAGGTACACGGTATCGAGCTGGACGTCGTGCACGGACGGCGCGAGCCGCGCAACGTACCCGTTCTCATCGGCGCGACCGGCGACAAGATGCTCGAGCTGACGGGGGAGATCGCCGATGGCTGTCTTCTCAACTATTGCGTGCCGCCCTCCTACAACGACCAGGCCATGGAACGGCTCGAGAGAGGGGCTGAGAAGGCTGGTCGTAGCCTCGACGAGATCGACCGGCCTCAGCTCATCGTCTGCTCCGTGGATCGCGACCGTGCTCGCGCCGTCGAATCCGCCAAGGGGCTCATCACTCAGTATCTCGCGCAGCAACCTCACATCGCGAAAGCCTCGGGGGTGAGCCGGGAGACGGTACAGAAGGTTCAGTCGATACTCGGTTGGCCGGCGACGAAAGAGCAGGTGCACGAGGCCATGCGTTTCGTACCCGACGAGCTCGTTCTCGAAATTACGGCGACGGGAACGCCCGAAGAGGCGCGAAAGCGGGTCCGCGAGTACGTCGACCGCGGCTGCACCTGCCCCGTGCTCTATCCGCTGGGCGATCCCATCCTGATGATAGACACCTTCGCGGTCACCTGAACATCTGGCGGCCCGATTCGCCCGAGTAATTGATGAAGACCGTCTTGAGCTCGGTGAAGAAGTTGAGGCCCTCCTCGGACATCTCCCGCTCGCCCACGCCGGTGGCCTTGACACCCCCGAAAGGAAGCTGCGCCTCCCCCCCGATGGTGGGCTCGTTCACGTGCACCATGCCGGTCTCGACGTCGTCGATGAAGCGCATGACGCGGTTGATGTCCTGGGTGAAGATGGAGGTCGTGAGTCCGTAGTCCACGGAGTTCGCCATCCTTAGCGCTTCGTCGAGGTCCCGGGCCTTCGCCACGGCGAGCACGGGACCGAAGACCTCTTCGCGAAAGATTCGCATGTTCGCCTCGACCTCGTCGAAGATCGTCGGCTCGACGAAGTAGCCTGCTTCCAGGCCCTCGGGCGCTTTTCCTCCGGTGAGGAGCCTGGCCCCTTCGCCCTTGGCAATCTCGATGTAGCCGAGGTCGGTCTCCCACTGAACCTGGTCGACCGCCGGACCCATCTGGACGCTCTCGTCGAGGCCGTTTCCTACTTTGATTCCCCGGGCGCCTTCGACGAGACGCTCGACGAGCTCGTTCTTGGCCGAATCGATCGCGATCACTCGCGAGGTCGCGGTGCAGCGCTGCCCGGTGGAGCCGAAGGCGCCATCCCGGATGGCAACCGAGGCCTTGTCGAGATCGGCATCCTCCATGACGATCACGGCATTCTTCCCGCCCATCTCGCAGGTGACCTTTGCTCCCCGAGAAGCGGCCTTCACGTAGAGCTCGCCTCCGATCGAGTTCGAGCCCGTGAACGAAACGATGGGAATGTGCCGGGAGCCCACGAGGGTTTCCCCGACCTCGGAGCCCGATCCGATGACGACGTTGAAGACACCCCGGGGGAGACCGGCCTCTTCATAGATCTCCGCGAGAACTGCGGCCGTCGAGGGAGTGAGCGTGGCGGGCTTGAACACCACGGCGTTTCCCGCGACCAGGGCGGGCGCCGACTTCCAAACGGGGATCGCCCAGGGGAAGTTCCAGGGCGATATCAGTCCAACCACCCCCACCGGCTGCCGGATCGTGTAGGTAAAAGTGTCTCGCGCCTCGGAAGGAAGCGTCTTTCCGCCCATTCGGAACCCGGCTCCGGCGTAGTACTCGATCAGCGAGATCCCTTTCATGACCTCTCCCCGGGCCTCCTTCAGAATCTTGCCCTCCTCCCGGGTCATGAGCCGAGCGATCTCGTCGGCGCGGGAACGGGCGATGTCCGCGGCACGCCACAGGACTCGACCTCGCTCCGGGCCGGGAACTTTCCTCCAGCTTGCGTAAGCCCGGCGGGCCGCACCGATCGCCCGCTGGGTGTCCTCGGCGGATGCCATCGGAAACTCCGCGATCACATCCGACGTGTCCGCGGGATTGACGTTCTTGACGAGACGCTTCGATTGGGGATGT
>DASPGQ010000352.1 GCA_035620555.1 Vicinamibacteria bacterium | reverse complement strand
GATGATGTCCTCGCGGTCGTCGCATCGCACTCGGTAGAACTTCTCGAAGATTCGGGGCAGGGCGTCCCGGGGAATGCCGAGACCGTTGTCCGCCACGGCAACCGCCACGTGGCCGTTCGTTCTCGTCACCTCGACCCGAGCCCAGGCCCCCTTGGAGCTGTACTTGATCGCGTTCGAGATCAGGTTGATGAGGACCTGTTCGATCAAGTTCCGGTCGCCGGAGATCGAAGGCACGGTGCAATATGGCGGCTCATAGTGAAGAGTGATTCTTTTTTCGGCGGCGAGCGGCCTGAGGTCGGCGACCGCGTTCTCGATGATCTCGATCAGGTCGACGGGCTCACGGGTGATGACTCGCCGGCCGGATTCGATCCGAGCGATATCGACGCAATCGTTCACCAGGTCGACGAGTCGATTGGACTGCTTGTGAATGATTCCGAGAAACTCCCTGGCCTTGGCGGTCTCGAGCTCACGGTTGAGAAGAATCTGAGCGAAGCCGCGGATCGTCGCGAGGGGCGTTCGAATCTCGTCCTTCACCATCGACAGGAGATCCGTCCTCGTTTCTTTGCCCGGCGATTGTGTCACTTCGGAGAGCGTGCTCACGATGCCCTCGACCCGCCCCTCGGAGCTCTTGACCGGGCGGAGATGGAGGGCACACTGGCGAGTCCCGGGATGCGACAGTCGAACCTCGGTGGAGAGGGATTCGCCCCGCTCGACGATTCGCTCGAGCGCTTCTTTGATGACCACCTCGTCGGACAAGCTCTCGAAGCACTCGACTAACGGGTACAGGCTGCGACCGACCAGTGGCTCGGATCCGAGATCGAGTATCTCCCGGGCACGGGAATTGACGAGCCGGATGGTGCCGTGAGCGTCCGTTACGATCACGCCGTCGGTGATGCTTTCAACCACGGCATTCGTCAACGACTCGTGGTAACGAGCTCGGTCGGCGTGAACGACGCGGGTACGATGCCTCGCGAGCGAAACCCCGAGGGTGAGCGACAGCGCGACGAGGGCCGCGAAGAGGCCGGCTTCGGCCAGGGAGCCGAAGACTCCATGGAAAAGATACAGCGTGCCCACGGTCACGCCGGCAAGAGCGGCGGTTGCCAGACCCCTCGTGAAAAGGCTCCTGTTTCGTTGCGACAAGGCAACGCTTCCCCCGGTAGGCTGCTCCCCCATGATGATGAGCTCCGAGGAACAATGAGCAAATTCCATTCCACCGCGTGGACAGAGAGCCGGCCCGCTGGTGCCGTTTAACTCATTGGTATGCGGAAAGTTGGTCCGGAGGCCCGCGACGCGGCGCGCGGGGCCGCGCGGGTTTTTACCTTCGAGGCGCTGGCAATACCCCACAAGCGCGAACGAGTCGATCACGCGATCTCGTCTGAGGGTGAAATCCTATCTCGTCCGAATGGCTTCGGGTGGAATTGACCGCGATCCGGCAACGGCTCGGTGACCGGGAATCGCCAGAATCTGGCGCACGACGCGTAGCCTTGGCTCCGAAGGCATTTGGCATAGCGGTTGCTATTTTTCCGGTCGAACGTTCTCGGCTCGAACGCTGCGGGCCAGGTACCCGAACGAGTCGCCCCCACCGAGCAACGAGGAGACAATGGGATGCACCGCGAAATCGTTGAGGAGGTCGGCGAGCAGTCCGAGCTCGCGCTTCGGATCCTCGATTACTTCCGGCGCCACCCGAACGCGAAAGACTCGGTCGAGGGAATCGCACGGTTCTGGGTGGGCGCCGACCCGATGGAGGTCCGTCGGGTTCTGGACAAGCTGGTGAACATGAAGCTGGTGGATCGGCGCGAGAATACGTCGATGGACCTTTACAGCGTGGGCCCCGAAGCGATCTGACGTCGCCCTTTTCTCACGACGAGAATCAGGGCGGTGGCGATGCTCGCTCCCACGACTCCCAGCGCCGCGACCAGAACCCGCACCGTCGCGCTCAGCACAGAGCGTTGGTCGAAACGGGCACGGATCTCGAGCGGGGGACCGTCCCGATGGGCGCTCCACGTCCGCCTCCAACCCAAGATGTTGCCGCGCTCCACACCCCGGGGAGCGTTGTGCTCGAGGACGGTGCTGGGAAAATGAAAGCGGAAGCCGAGGGTCGCTCCCGGATCGACGCTCGTTGCGGGGCCACCGCGGGGACGTGGAAGCGCGAGGGTGAGGACCCGGTCCGACGCGCCAAAAACCAGGCTGCACCCGCGGTCACGAAACGCGCGGTGACGGCAGACGTCATTCCAGCTCGCAAAGATCATTCGAACGTGAAAAAAGGATCGCCCGCCGCGCTCGGTTCGACGTATCGACTCGATCTCGACCTGCGCGGAGTTGAAAAACTCTTCCAGCGCTTCGGTGCTCGGGTCTTCGATTCCGAGTAGAGCGTGAAACATGGGGGCGGACCCGCTGATTCGGATACGCCCCGAGCCGTCGACCTCGAGAGTGACATCCTCTTCGTACTCGTAGCTCGTGCAAGCCGGTAGAGCGAGACAAACCAGGACGGCGACTCGCTTCATCGACACGGATTCTACCGCTACAATGCCGGCCAATGTCGTCCGAGCGTTCCCCGGAGACTTTGCTGCTCTTCGACGGGAACAATCTCGTCTACCGCTCGTTTTTTGCTCTCCCTCCGTTGGCGACGCGCTCCGGCCTCCCGACCAACGCCGTCCTAGGCTTCGCCAACGTTCTGCGCAAGGTGCTCGCCGAGAGCCCTCCCGATTTCGCCGCGGTCACGTTCGACGCCGGCGGCAAGACCGTTCGTCACGAGCGCTTCGAAGAGTACAAGGCGAATCGCCCTCCCACGCCTCCGGACCTCAAACAGCAGCTTCCCGTTGCGCGCAAGCTCTGTGAAGCACTGGGGCTCGCCATACTCGAGCGCGAGGGCATCGAGGCCGACGATATCATCGGTACTCTTTCGAGCTTGGCCGAGCGGGCGGGCTACCGCGTTCTCATCGTGTCATCGGACAAGGACCTGCTGCAGCTCGTCTCGAACGACACCGTGGTCGTTCACCCCGTCAAGTACGAACGTCTCGATACCGAGGGTGTGCGGCGCAAATTCGGAGTCGCCCCGCAACAGATTCCCGACGTCCTCGCCCTCGTGGGTGACAGCGTGGACAACATTCCCGGCGTGCCCGGCATCGGTGACAAGGGCGCGGCCAGATTGATCTCGGAATGGGGCTCACTGGAAACGCTTCTCGACCACGCTCACGAGGTCAAGAACAAGAGGCAGCGCGAGGCCTTGCTCGCCCATCGGGACGAGGCCAAGCTCTCGAAAGAGCTCGTGACCATCGTGAAAGACGTGGAGCTCGACATCGACCTCGAGCGGCTCCGCTACCAGGGGGCCGACCGCGAATCGGCACGGCGCTTGTTCGAGGAGCTCGAGTTCACGAGCCACCAGAAGGACTACCTTCCCGAGGAGACCATCGACCTCACCGCGGAATTTCGCGCTCTTCGATCGGAGGGGGATCTCGAACGGTTTCTCGCTCGCGCCCGCAAGACCGGAACGCTCGCGCTCTGGCTCGACCTCGGTCGAACGGAACATTTCGATCCATGGGATGCTCGCGTCCTTCGCGGGGGGCTTGCGGTCGAAACGGGAGAAGGGGTTCATGTGGACTGTGGTCGCGACGGGATCGCCGAGACGGACTTTCTGAGACGCTTGCAATCGGTCGTGGGCGACGACGCGGTTCGCCTCGTGGCGCATGACGTGAAGACTCTCGTCAATCTCTTTCGCTCGCGCGGGATGGAGGTGGGTGAGAACCTCTTCGACACCCGCGTGGCCGCCTACGTCTCCAACCCGACCCGAAGATCTCAAGAGCTCCCCGACCTGCTGCTCGAGTTCCTCAAGACTCCCCTGTCGTCAGAGAGCGAGCACCAAGGGCCTCAGGGGACGCTTCCCGGCATGTCTGGCGGTGAGGAAGCGTCGGGGCGGCTCGCCGCCGAAAGGGCCGAGAGAACCTTGAGACTTGCCGACCGGCTCGAGCTCCGCATCGCCGAAGACGACCTCGAGACGGTTCTCACCGAGATCGAGTTGCCCCTCATCAGCGTGCTGTCCTCGATGGAGCTCACTGGAATCGCCATCGATCTCGAGGAGTTCGAGACGATGTCGAAGGAGCTCAGCTCCGAGCTCGCGAGCATCACCGACGAGATCCACCGGCTGGCCGGCGTCGAGTTCAATATCAACTCTCCCCGGCAGCTCGCCGAGATTCTGTTCGAGAAAATGAACCTGCCATCGTTCAAGAAAACGCAGAAACAGAGGGTGGCTTCGACCCGGGTCGATGTTCTCGAAGAGCTGGCGGCGTCGTTTCCTCTCCCCCGGAAGATCCTCGATTACCGTGCACTCCAGAAGCTGAAAGGAACCTACGTCGATGCGCTTCCGTCGCTGGTGCATCCGAAGACCGGTCGGATCCACACCAGTTTCAACCAGACGGTTACCGCCACCGGGCGTTTGTCCTCGAGCGATCCCAACCTACAGAACATTCCCATCCGAACCGCGCTCGGCCGGCGGTTGCGACGTGCCTTCGTCGCCGAGCGCGGTTATCGGCTACTGTCGGCCGATTACTCGCAGATCGAGCTGCGCGTGCTCGCGCACCTGAGCCGGGACGAGGCCCTCATCGAGGCATTCCGTTCCGGCGAGGACATCCACGAAAGGACGGCGAAGCAAGTCTTCGGCGAGGCCGCGGGTCTCTCCGAGGGGGAAAAAAGACGGCGGGCGAAGATCATCAATTTCAGCATCATTTACGGCAAGACCGCTTTCACACTCGGTAAGGAGTTCGGGGTGTCGACCCGCGAGGCCCAGGCCTTCATCGATGCTTATCTCGATCGATATCCGCGAGTCCGGGATCTCATCGACGAGATCGTGCGCGAAGCGAGGCGAACCGGCAAGGTGAGGACGCTCTTCGGAAGGCAGCGCTACGTCCCGGAGATCGGCTCTCGGAACCGCACCACCCGGGCCGCCGCCGAGAGGGTCGCCGTCAATACGCCCGTCCAGGGAACGGCAGCCGATCTCATCAAGAAGGCCATGATCGACCTCCACCGGCGTTTGAGAAACGAGCGAATGGGAGCCCGACTCCTTTTGCAGGTTCACGACGAGCTCGTGCTCGAGGTGCCCGAGGGCGAGCTCGAGGTGACGACCGAGCTCGTTCGGGACACCATGGAGAACGTCCACCCCCTAGAAGTGCCGCTTCGAGTAGACGTCGTGACCGGAGCCGCGTGGGAGCATTGACTCTGTTCAGACCCCGAATCGATCCGCGAGAAGCCCGGCATGGACGAGCAGAAGATCGGGTTCGGCCCGCTCCAGCAGATCTCGGGGGCCGTACTCGCTCTCTACCCCCACGGTGTAGGTGCCCACCCGCCGTCCCATCTCGATATCTTCCGGCCGGTCACCGACGTAGATACACGATCGGGCCTCCGCGTCGAGTGCTTCGATCGCCAGCGCCAGCGGCGCGGGATGCGGTTTCTTGTCGGTGGTGTCCTCGAAACATACGGTGACGGCGAAGAGCCCGTCGAGCCGGAATCGTTTCAGCTCTTCGTCCACCCGGTCGCGGGTTCCACTGGTGACGAGGCCGAGCGTATAGCCCGCCGCGTCGAAGCGGGTGAGGAGCTTCTCGACGAACGGAAAGAGCGGAGACTCGTGCTCTCGATAAGTCCGGCGCCACAACGCGTCGGCATTCGACCATTCCTCCTCGGGCACGCCGAGCAAGCGGTACGATTCGTACCAGTTCGGGCTGTATGTTTCGAGAAAGCGCTTCCGGTCTACCTCGAAGCCCAGATGGCGCAACACTGTGATCGAGGCCCGGTAGCCTGCGGGGAAGGAATCGAGGAGCGTTCCATCCCAGTCGAAGAGAATCGCTTTGGAGTCGAACACGATATCCATCAAGTTTAGCGGATTTGTGGCTCCATCACTGTCCGTGCTAAGAATCCCCAATGCGGAAGTTGTTCCACTCGCGTCTTTCGGCGGCGGGTCGTTCGTTCGAGCTGTACTCCGTGGAAAGGGCCCTCGTGGCGATTGGCTTGCCCGGTGACTCTTCGAAGACACTCGCGGGTTGGCTGCGGCGGTATTTCGACGGTGTGCCGGTCGAACCCGCGGATACCCGCCACCAGGGCTATGAGCGCCAGCTCATCGAGTACTTCGAGGGACGTCGCCGGGTGTTCGATCTGCGTTACGAGCTTCTGGGTACGGATTTTCAGAAAGACGTGTGGAACGCGGTCGCGTCCATCCCCTACGGACGGACCTCGTCGTACCGTGACATTGCGCACCTCATCGGACGCCCCGAGGCGAGTCGTGCGGTCGGAGCGGCCAACGGGGCCAACCCCATTCCCATCGTCATCCCCTGCCATCGCGTCATCGGTGCGAACGGCTCGCTGACGGGATACGGAGGGGGGCTTCCGCTCAAGAGACGCCTGCTGGCTCTCGAGGGCGCGCTCCGAGCGCCATCTACCCAGATGAGACTAGAATTTCAACCATCAAGGAGTGTTTCATGTCCCTCAGGGCCCTCGTTTGCGTGACGATTCTCACCCTGGCAGGGTGCGGCGGTTCCGGAGCTCCCCCTCCGGACGAGCCGAGTGAGGAGGCTACTGCTATGCCTGAGCATCCCGAGGCCGCTTCCCCCGAGGAGGAAGTGTCCACTCCCGATATCGAAGGCGGACTTCCCGTCGTCGAGATGAAGACCAGTCTGGGGACGATCCGAATCGAGCTCTATCCCGAGGAGGCACCCAAGACGGTCGAGAACTTCCTGGCTTACACGCGTGAGGGCTTCTACGACGGAACGATTTTTCACCGGGTCATCGAAGGGTTCATGATCCAGGGAGGCGGATTCAACGCCGATATGACGGAGAAGGGGACGCGCTCTCCCATCGAGAACGAGGCCGACAACGGCTTGAAGAACGAGAGAGGCACCATCGCCATGGCTCGGACCATGGAGCCTCACAGCGCTTCGTCTCAGTTCTTCATCAACAGCAAGGACAATCCGCCGCTGGACTTCAGCGGCAAATCGGTCCGGGGCTGGGGTTACGCCGTTTTCGGCCGGGTCGTCGAGGGACTCCAAGTCGTCGACGCGATCGAAGGCGTTGCGACCACGAACCGCAGTGGCCACCAGGACGTGCCCGTGGATCCGGTCATCATCGAGAGCGTCCGCCTGCTCAACTGAGGTCTGAGCAGACGCCGATCACGACTTCGGGCACGCCCGCCTCCCCCAAGGGTCGCGGCTGATGGCGCTCGAGGGTTTCCCACGGCAGGCTCGCCAGGTTCCTGAGCTGCTGGAGCCTGACCGCAGCGTGAGGGGAGCGAGCGCCGGCCCACGCCAGCCGCCGCGAGTGGCCGTCGGAGAACCACGTCTGCCCGAGGAGGGACACCCGAGGGAAGAAACCGGACAGCAAACCTTCGAGCTCGATGATCGAATACTCTCGGAGATGATACGGATTACGCGGCCGGTCGGCGAGGGTATGACCCGGGCTCAGCAAATCGCGGTTCGGTGTCGAGCACAAGAAGAGTCCGCCGGGCGCCAGCACGCGCCGAGCCTCCCGGAGAAGAGAAGCGTCGTCCTCCACGTGCTCCAGCGTCTCGAAGCAGACGTAGAGGTCGACGCATCCCGATGCGAGGGGAAGCCTGGTGACGTCGCCGCGGATCGCGCGGGACGGCCGCGGGCTTATGGCGAACGATTCGGGAGACCGATCGACGGAAGTGACCCGTCTGGCACCCCCGTCTCGGAGAATGAGCGAGCCATAGCCGGAGCCGCAGGCCGCGTCGAGAACGTCCTTTCCCGTGGCGAAGCCGGCCGCCCAATGGTAACGGGCCAAATGTTGGTTGCGCAGCCAGGGCGAGGCGAACCGATCGAGAGCGAGTCGCTCCATCGGCCTTTCAGCATATCGGAGCCCAAGACGTGCTGAAAGTCTCGTCGGCAGTCGCCGCGCTCGCTTTCGCGCTCGTCGTTCCGATGAGAGCGGACGACGCGGTCACGAAATGCTGGGAAGAGATTCGTCTCTCCACCGGTGACCCTCCGTCATGTCTCGCGGAGCAGGCGGTTGCGCTCGTCCCGCGCGTTCTGAGCCCACTCGAGCCTCTGGAGCGGACGCGGCTCGGAAGCGCTCTGGCCAGCGCGGTGATGCGCGACCTCGACGCTTCCGCCGAGCTGACTCCGAGCGGCGAAAAGCCCGGTGCGGTTCGATATCGTGTCATCGTGGCCGAAGAAGCTCGAGACCTCGTACTCGTCCTGGGCGATGACGACGCCCTTTCCGATGTCCTCTGGGATGGCCGCTCAATCGTCGACCGCTATCGCGAGCTCAGCGGGCGGCTCGTTTCCCGCTATTCGTTCGAGTATCTCGTGGCGGAGCTCGAAGGAGGAGGGACCATCGCTCTCGAGGATTTCGAGGCAGCGCCTATCGGAGAGCTTCCGCACGGTTGGAAGCGCCGCCCTTTCGGCGCGGATGATGGCAGCAATCCCTACACCGTTCGTGAAGAATCGGGCAATCGTTTCTTGAGGGCCGAGGACCGCGGCGAGAACGTCATGCTCTATAAAGAAGTGAAATGGAACGCGCGCAAGTATCCTTACTTTGGATGGCGGTGGCGCATACGCGCCGTTCCCCGTGATGCCGACGAGCGAGTCGACGAGCGCGCCGATAGTGCCGCGGGAGTCTATCTCACTTATCGACGCCGGCTCGGTCTCGTTCCCGAGACGGTCAAGTTCGTGTGGAGCGGTCGGCACCCGAAAGGAACCCTCTTTCGCCGCCCGGGAATGGGCATGCCGTGGACGCTCGTCGCCGGATCGGGCGAGGCCGACGAGCGCTGGCAGCGCGTCGTCTACCGCATCGCCGACGTCTATGAGAAAACCTTCGGAGGAGATGCGGGAGAGCGCCCCCTCGGAATCGCCGTTCTCTCCGATGCGAACGAAACCCGAAGCTTCGCCGCCGCCGACTACGATGATTTCGTCGCGTTGACTTCCTCCGACGGGCTGTGGTAGCGTCTCCGCCCATCTGATTGATAGAGAAGTACTTGTTGTCTCATTCCATTAGCGTTCTGTTCCCCGCCTATAACGATGCCGGCACCATTGCGAGCATGGTCCTGTGCGCCCGCCGCACGTTGCGGCAGCTATCTCGCGACTACGAGATCCTCGTCGTCGACGATGGAAGCCATGACGGAACCGGCTTCATCCTCGACGAGCTGAAGCAAGTCGTTCCCGAGCTCCGTGTGATCTCCCACGAGACGAACCGGGGCTACGGAGCCGCGCTCGCGAGCGGTTTTCGCGGCGCGGGGAAGGACCTCGTGTTCTACACCGACGGCGATGCTCAGTTCGATCCCCGTGACCTTACGCTCCTCCTGCGCGAGCTTCGCGCCGGTGTCGACTTCGTCAGCGGCTACCGCAAGCGCCGCGCCGATCCCTTCTTGCGGGTTCTTCTCGGCAATCCGTATCACCGACTCGTGCGAGCGGCCTTCGGTCTGAAGCTGCGTGACATCGATTGCGATTTCCGGTTGTTCCGCCGCCACGTGCTTTCCGGAATCGAGCTCGCCCAGAACGACGGCTCCATGTGTATCGAGCTTCTGCGGAAGCTCGAGGTCTCCGGATTTCGTTTCGCCGAGGTTCCGGTCCGACATTATCCGAGGGTGTACGGCCGGAGTCAGTACTTCACTCTGAGGGGAGTGCTCGGCTCCTATCTGCAGCTCTTCCGCCTCTGGGTCCGCCTCGTCATCCGCAAAGAGCCCCTGCCCTCGCTGGCCGCGATTCCGAGGCAGGAGTAGACTCTCCTTCGGAGGGTAGCGCCATGAGAATGATGATGATCTCTTTCCTCGTCGCTCTGGCCTTCCAGCCGGCGGGTGGGAGAAAGCGGCTCTATCAGCCCGAGGACGTCGACGAGCCCGCCTGGCTCGAGCCCCGAAGACAAGCTCAGCTTCGAAGCGCCGAAGACCTCGACGTCTTCCATGACTTTCAGTTCGTCGATCGGCTGCGCGAAAGCGGGATCACATTCCGAAACGAAGTCACGGAGGACTCCAAGCGGCACTACAAAGCCGTGCACTATGACCACGGAAACGGCGTCGCCGTGGCGGATGTCGACGGAGATGGGCTGCTGGACCTGTACTTCACCAACCAGACGGGTCCGAACGAGCTCTGGAGAAACCTCGGCGGCGGTCGGTTCGAGAACATCACCGAGCGCGCCGGTGTCGCGCTCGCCGACCGCATCTCGGCTACGGCCTCCTTCGGGGATATCGACAACGACGGCGACGCCGATCTGTACGTCACAACGGTGCGATTCGGCAATGCGCTGTTCGAGAACGACGGCAAGGGCGTCTTTGCCGATATCACCGAAGCGTCGGGAACGGGCCACACCGCCCACTCCTCCGGAGCCGTCTTCTTCGATTACGACAGGGACGGGCTCCTGGATCTCTTCGTCTGCAATGTGGGAGTTTATACGACGGACGAGATTGGCCCCGGGGGCTATTACGTCGGTGTCTTGGACGCCTTCGCCGGCCATTTGAAGACGGAGCGCACCGAGAGGAACATTCTCTATCACAACCTGGGAGGAAGCCGTTTCGAGGACGTCACGGCTCGCGTTGCGCTGAGCGACGACACCTGGGCAGGCGACGCGAGCCCCATGGATTTGAACGAGGACGGATGGCCCGATCTCTACGTCCTGAACATGCAAGGGCACGACGAATATTACGAGAACGTCGAGGGAAAGCGGTTCGAGCGACGAAGCCGAGAGCTCTTCCCCAAGACGCCCTGGGGCTCCATGAGTCTCAAGGCGTTCGATTACGACAATGACGGTGACATGGACGTCATGCTGACCGATATGCACTCGGACATGAGCGAAGAGGTGCCCCCCGTCCGGGAGAAGCGTAAATCGAGGATGCAGTGGGAGGAGGATTTTCTCCGGAGCGAAGGAAACAGCATCTACGGAAACGCATTCTTTCGAAACGACGGCTCCGGCAAGTTCACCGAGGTCTCTGACGCCCTCGGCGTGGAGAACTACTGGCCCTGGGGCTTCAGCGTGGGAGATTTGAACGCCGATGGTTTCGAGGACCTCTTTATCACCGCGAGCATGAACTATCCCTTTCGTTACCAGGTGAACTCGCTTCTCCTCAACGAGAGCGGCGTCAGGTTTCACGACAGCGAGTTCATCCTGGGCGTCGAGCCGAGACGAGAGGGCCGGGTGACGGGTCTCGCGTTCGTTCTCGATGCCGAAGGTGAGGACAAAGACCTCGCGCTCGTCGAAGCTTACGACCTGAGGGGCGAAGTCGAGGTTTGGGGAGCGCTGGGAAGCCGTTCGTCTGTTCTGTTCGATCTGGACGACGACGGCGACCTGGATATCGTGACGAACGAGCTCAACGACAATCCCATGGTTCTAGTGAGCGACCTGAGCGAACGAAGAGACATCCGCTACTTGAAAGTGAAGCTCGAGGGTACGACCTCGAATCGCTCGGCCCTCGGAGTCCGAGTCGTGGTATCGGCGAATGGTTCGACTTACACCAAGGTGCAGGACGGAACGTCGGGCTATCTTTCCCATAGCCTCTACCCTCTTTATTTCGGGCTCGGAGACGCGCAAAGAGTCGATCGCGTCGGCGTGCTCTGGCCCTCGGGAAAGACGCAGACCCTCGACGGTCCCATCGAGACGAACCAGCTCATCGAGATTCGCGAGCCGTGACCTCTTTCCTTCTCGTCCTCCTCGCCGGAGCTGCTCGTTTCCTGGACGTCACCGAGGCGGTCGGCCTCGACTTCGTTCACGATGCGGGCGAAGACGGACGTTACCTTCTGCCCGAGATCACTGGCTCGGGCGCCGCCTTCGTCGATTATGACCAGGATGGGGATCTGGACATCTATCTGGTTCAGTCGGGACGGGGAAAGCGC
>DASPGQ010000351.1 GCA_035620555.1 Vicinamibacteria bacterium | reverse complement strand
GGCGAGGACGTCGTTGACGGTTTTCTGCGCGCAGCCGAGCCCGACCACGGCAATCAGGGAAGCAAGAAGCAGCCATTTGGTGTTTCCGCTCATGTTTTCCTCCACGAGACGGAGACTTAGCAGCCTTCGTGCCAGACGGGTAGGGGTTGTAACTGTAAGCAGAATCGTCGATTAACGGCGCGTGGGCTCCGTGTGCCTGTCATCTGGAGTGGACGGTTCGGCGCCCACTGAGACGTGAAGATGGCGATGATGGGGGCTTCGGGCATAGTGATCCGTCAAAGGATCCACACCCCCGAAATCCCCTTCCAGATCGCGCCAGACGGTATGGATGTGATTCGCGTCGTTCTGGGTGTTGTCGTACTCGACGAGGAAAGTCGGTCCGTGAATGCGGTAGTAGTGAGGCTCGCCAGGCTCCGCGCCACCCGCCCAGGCGAAATGAATCGCATCGAGCCCTCGGTCGGCGATGCGTGACAGCTCGCGCTCGGCGAGATCGGGTCGCATTCTGTAGGCGTAGAGCCGGATGAGCTGGAGCATGGCTTCCTTTTGCTCGGGAGTCATGTCGGCGTAAGCAACGCCCTTGGGCTCGCCGATCTCGGCCCGTCGCGACGCTTCGGTCACGATGTCGCGCGGCGCTTCGACGTCGATGAGGACGCGGCGATCGGCCAAGGTGTCGTGGAGCGCACGGCCGAGGACCTCTTCCTCGGCGAGAACCCGCATGCCCTTGTGCGAGCCCTCGGGAACGATGGCGGGGTTCGCTCCCATGAACGCCGGTGACGAGGATGCGACCTCGCCGTCGCGAAGACTGAAATTGAGCGACAGGTGGTGCCCTTCGACGCGAAAGCCCCACGTTCCCGATGCCGATGGCTCGCCGAAAACGGTGAAGTAATACGCTTCGGGATCGCGGATGTCGCGCCGCTCCCTCTCGAACAGGATCTGATCGAGATACATGATCTCGAGCGCTTTCCGCATGCCGCCGTGACTGAGACCGCTCGCGAGAAGCGAGTCGGCGAGCTTTCGCTGCGCCGGAGTCATGACCTTGTAGGGAACGCCCTTCCTGTCGCGCGGGATGTAGTGCCAGTTGGTACGCTCCTCGCCGGCAAAGGGCAGCTTCGCCAGGGAGAGCTGCTCGTCGGTGAGCGCCGACAAGAAGTGCGTTGCCCCGCTCACCATCTCCCTCGCGGCGCGGTCGGTCTGCTGGGCAAAAGCGCCAGCGGCCAGCGCAAGAAATGCCACCCCAATTCGATATCTCACGGGCACGGCACCCTCCTCCCGCGCGCGACGCGATCAGCGATCTTCAGTGGTTGCCTGAAAACCGCGTACCTCCTCGAGGAAAGGAACATCGGGATCGGCGTCACGTAGGAACGTCTCGAGCATCTCGTAGCATCGCGTCGCCGTTTCCTGGTCTTTCAATTGCGTGGACGAGCGCGCGAGGCCGAGAAGCGAGGCCGTGCGGTTGGGCATCCTCTGCAGGCTCGTCTGAAATTCCCGGACGGCGTCCTGGTGCCGCCCCGCCTTGGCGAGGAGCTCGCCATAGAGCTCGTGCGACGGCTTGAGGGGATAGGCCGGCCCCGAGGGCGGATCCTGCTCCTCTTCGATCGAGGCCGCCTTGGCGAGATGGGAAAGGGCCGCGTCGGTATCGCCCCGCACCATGGCGGCGAGGCCGGAGAGCTCGTGCTCCATGATCGCGTAGTTCTTCGCGGCGTAATCGTCGCTCCGGCCTTCGGCCTCGGCGCGTAGCTTCGCCATGCGGGTCGCGGCTTCGGCGGTACGTTCCGCGTCCTTGGCCTGCGCCGCCCCCATACCCGCCGCCAGAATCATGTTGGCGGTCGAGCTGTATCGACTGGTATCGTCGTCCCCCTCGGGCAGCGCGACGGAGCCGAAACGGCCGGTCTCGATGAGGTAGGTGGCTTCCATCGACGAGCGGATTCGCTCGAGCCGGGTCGATTGCGTCTGCTTCGCCGCGTCTTCGACGATCTTCACCGCGTCGAGGACGTCGTCCCAGACCCCGCGCTGGAGATTCGCGTAGGCACGCCACTGCAGGCTGTGGTAATCACGCTTCTCGATCGAAAGGCCCTTGCTCTCGACCCATTTCGCCGAGGCGTTGTACGACTCGAGGTTGGACTGGGCGACCCGGTCCCACATGCCGTGCTGGACGAAAATGTGAGACGGCATGTGGAGGGCGTGATGGGCCTCGGGCGCGATCTCGGCGTAGCGATCGGCAGCCGGTAGCGCCAGCGGAGCGTGCTCGGGATCGTCGAACGAGTGGATGACGTAGTGGGCTGCCCCTGGATGATCGGGATGCTTCTGGAAAATATCGAGCACGATGGCGCCCGCCTTCATCTGGCGAAAGAAGCCATGCTCTCCTGGCCGAACGAGCCCCAGAAGGGAAAGGGCGTGAAAGGCCGCGGCCTCGGTGTCCTCGGGAAATTTCTGGTGCAGCCGCGCCATCGCTTTTTCGTAGGCGCGGTCGCGGTCGAGCTTGTCTCCCTCACCGTACAGCTCTTCCACCGCTTCGAGATACAGGCGCTCGCGCTCGGTCGGCGCTTTGTCCATTCGTTCCGTCCGCGTTTCGCCGAGACGCCTGAGCACCGAACGCGCCGAGGCGATGTCTTGCTCGGACCAGAGGGGATGATTGTAGGTCATGGCCTCGCCCCAGTAAGCCAGGGCGAAAGCCGGATCGATCTCCTGTGCGTTCTGGAAAGCCTCGGCCGCCTCCTCGTACCAGAAGCTGTGCAGAGCGGCTACCCCTCGCAGGAAGGCGTCTTGCGCCTCGGCGGCACCCGAGTTGGGGAAGTCGATCGCGCCGAGGTTAGAGCCCGATTCCGCGGCGATGGCGGGTGTCGCGAGCAGGAGCACCGAGAGGGCGGTGCGGAGAACGTCCTTCATGAGTCGAATCCTTTCCGGCCTGACGAAGAGGCCTCATTGTTACCGAACATACTCCCATGGTCCGTGTTTCGTCAATTGCTATAATTTGGCGGCGCCATGGAGACGGGAATCGACGCGATCAACGAGCGGGTCAAGGCGGAAAGCGCCTTCGTCCAAACGCTCCTGTCCGAGCTCTCCAAGGTCATCGTGGGACAGAAGGACATGCTCGACCGCATGCTCATCGGAGTCTTGAGTCGCGGACACGTCCTGCTCGAAGGCGTTCCCGGTCTCGCGAAGACGCTCGCGGTACGAAGCTTGGCCGACGCGATCCACGCGCAGTTCCAGCGCATTCAGTTCACGCCCGATCTGCTCCCCGCCGACCTCGTCGGGACCCTCATCTACAATCAGAAGGAAAGCGTATTTGTCCCCAAGAAAGGACCGATATTCACCAATTTCCTCCTCGCCGACGAGATCAATCGTGCGCCGGCCAAGGTGCAGAGCGCGCTCCTCGAAGCGATGCAGGAGCGCCAGGTGACGATCGGGGATACGACCTACGCGCTTTCCGAGCCCTTCGTCGTGCTGGCAACGCAGAATCCCATCGAGCAGGAAGGCACCTATCCTCTTCCCGAGGCTCAGATCGACCGGTTCATGCTGAAGCTCAAGCTCCAGTATCCCAACCGGAAGGAAGAGCGCGAGATACTCGAGCGCATGTCGAGAGAGGACCAGCCGCGCGCGGCTCGTGTGGTCGAAGCCGATGACGTTCTGCGAGCGCGAAAAGTCGTCGAAGAGGTCTACATGGACGAGCGCATCAAGGAATACATCTTGTCGGTCGTCTTTGCTACGAGAGAGCCGGCCGAGCTCGGTCTCGACATCGGGCCGCTGGTCGAGTTCGGGGCCTCGCCGCGGGCGACGCTCTATCTCGCCCAGGCGGCGCGGGCACATGCCTTCATTCGTTCGCGAGGCTACGTCACACCCGAGGATGTGAAGTCGGTCGGCCCCGACGTCTTGCGCCACCGCATCATCCTCTCCTACGAGGCGGAGGCGGAAAACGTCGAGCCGGAAGAGATCATTCGCCGCATCTTCGACACCGTGGAGGTGCCCTAGCCTTCCTGCTTTGGTCGGTCATGCTTCCTCGTGAGGTTCTCGAGAAGGTCCGTCGCATCGAGATCCAGACTCGGCGCCTGGTTACCGATGCGCTCGCTGGCGAGTACCACAGCATCTTCAAGGGCCGCGGCATGGAGTTTTCCGAGGTGCGCGAGTACCAGATGGGAGACGACATCCGCACCATCGACTGGAACGTGACCTCGCGCACCGGAACGATTCACGTCAAGAAGTTCACCGAGGAGAGAGAGCTCACCGTACTTCTGGTGCTCGACGCCAGCGGCTCGGCGGATTTCGGAACGAGATCGCGGTTCAAGCGGGAGGTTGCCGCGGAAATGGGTGCGCTGCTGGCCTTCAGCGCCATCAAGAACAACGACCGCGTGGGCGCGATCGTATTCACCGACGACGTCGAGATGTACGTGCCCGCACGTAAGGGGAGGGCCCACGTACTGCGAGTGATCCGCGATCTCCTCTATTTCGAGCCCCGGGGAAGCGGTACCAATATCGCTCGGGCCTGTGAGTACCTGAACCGCATCACCCGCAAGCGCGCGGTCGTCTTTCTGCTGTCCGACTATCTCGACTCGGGCTTCGACAAGCCTCTGCGCGTCGCCGCGAGGAAACACGATCTGATCTCGGTGGTCATCGCCGATCCCCGCGAAGCGTTGCTGCCACCGATCGGGCTCGTCGTGCTCGAGGACGCCGAGTCGAACCGAAGACTTCTTCTCGATACCTCGGATGGCAAAGCGATGGAGACCTATCGCGGTTGGATCGCCGAGCGGCGCGACCGGCAGCGGGAAGAGCTCAAGGGAATGGGTATCGACGTCATCGAGATCCACACCGACGTGCCCTACGATCTGCCGCTCATGCGTTTCTTTCAAATGAGGGCGAAGCGGCTGCGGCGATGAGGAGGATACTCGTTTGCGCGCTCGTCGTCGCGAGTGGCTGCCGGGAGGCACCCTCGCCCGAGCTCCCGCCCGAAGGGCCGGTCGAGTGGTCGGTGAGTGCGGCCACCGACGGGAACGAGGTTCAAGTAGGCCAGGACTTCACCCTGACCTTGACGATTACCCATCCCCCTGGGGGCCACTACCAGCCTCCTCTCGCCGCCGATTTCGACCCTTTCGAGGTTTTGGAGCACACAACGGAAGACGTGTCGCCGTTCGAGACGCGGCTCTCTTATCGGCTTGCGGCCTACCGTCTCCCCGGCGAGCTTACGATTCCCGCCCTGCGGCTTCACTACCGAGACGAGAACGAGGAAGTTCGAGAGCTCGTCACCGAAGAGATCCCCGTGCGGCTTTCGACTTCACTGACACCCGACGTCACCGAAATCCACGACATCAAGGATCCCGTGGGTCTCTCGGTTCCAAGGGATTATCGCCTTCTATGGCCGCTCGTTGCGTTGCTGGCAGCGGGGATCGCCTATGTCGTTATGGCGAAGCTCCGTAAAGCTCCCTTGGCCAAGGCCCCGGCGCCGGATCCTCCCCCTCCAGCGGATGTGGAGGCGGAGGCAGCGCTGAGGCGCCTCGCCGACAAGGAGCTCATCGAGAAAGGGGAGATTCTCGCGTTCTACTCGGAACTTGCCGAGATCATGAAACGTTATGCGGGCAGGCGGTTCGAAGTGCCCTATCTCGAGCGGACGACTTCGGAGATACTGGCCGATCTGGGAAACGGTCATGCCGACCTCCGCGCTATTCTGGAACAGTCGGACCTGGTGAAGTTCGCGAAGCTGATGCTCGGAGCCGATAACGCGCGCGGATGTTTCGCTCTCGCCGAGCGTTTCGTCGCCGAGACACGTCCATCGGCGCACGAGGAGGCGATTGCGTGAGCCGGCTCGCTCATCCCTGGCTGCTGCTCGGACTGGGCCTCGTTCCCCTTCTCATCGTGTGGTTCCTGCGGAGATCGGGAGGCGAGCCGGCACTGCGGTACTCGGAAACCTCGATGCTCCGACGGCTCGAACCTTCCCTGGCCGTCCGGCTCCACTGGCTCCCCTTTGCCCTCCGGCTGTGCGCGCTCGCACTGCTCGTGGTGGCCCTCGCCAGGCCTCAGCGGGGGGTTGCCGGCGAGGAGATCCGTGCCGAAGGCGTCGACATCATGCTGGTGATCGACGTCTCCTCGAGCATGCTCGCCGAGGATTTTCGGCCGAACAACCGCTTGCTGGTCGCGAAGGAGGTCGTTTCCGACTTCATCTCGCGCCGCGACAACGACCGCCTGGGCATGATCGTCTTCGCCCGTCATGCTCTCACGAAGACACCGCTCACCCTCGACCACGACATCCTGCTGACGCATCTGGAAGGCGTCGAGATCGGAAGCATTCCCGATGGCACGGCGATCGGAAACGCGATCGCTTCCGGCGTCAACCGATTGAAGGCTTCCGACGCCAAGAGTCGCCTGATGATTCTGCTCACCGACGGTGAGAACACCGCGGGGGAGGTCGACCCCATCACCGCGGCGCGTCTGGCAAAGACGTTCGGCATCAAGGTCTATACCGTCGGTGTGGGCAAAGGGGGACTCGTGCCGTTTCCGTTCCGCGACCCGCTGTACGGCACCGTTTATCGCAACGTCGAGATCCCCATCGACGAGCAGACCCTGGAGCAGATCGCAGATTTGACCGAGGGGCGATTCTTCCGCGCACGGGATGCCGAATCGCTTCGCTCGGTATATGAAGAGATCGACACTTTGGAGCGGACCGAGATCGAGCAGGTCCAATACGTTCGCTACACCGAGCTCGCCCCTCGATTCATGGTGGCCGCGCTGGGATTTCTCCTGCTCGAGGCGCTCTTGGCCCGCACCCGATTCTCGAGGTTCCCCTGATGCAGTTCGCATCGCCCCAGGCCTTCTATCTCCTCTTTCTCATTCCCGTGCTTCTCGCGTTCTTCATCTGGACGTCGAAGCGCCGCAACCGATTCAAGGCGGTGCTCGGCGACGAAACGCTCGTCGAGAAGCTTTCGCTGCGGGTGAGCCCGGCCCGGGACCGATGGAAGCCCACGCTGTTGCTGTCGGGCCTCTTCTTTCTCGTGATCGCCATGGCCCGGCCGCAATGGGGCCGCGGCACGGAAGAAGTCGTAGCCCACGGGGTCGACATATTTCTCGTCCTCGACACGTCGTTCAGCATGGATGCGCCCGATGTCGCCCCCTCGCGGATGGAACGGGCGCGCTATATCGCCTCGGAGCTGATGGAGCGTCTGCAGGGCAACCGCATCGGGCTCATCGTTTTTTCTGGCACCGCGTTCGTCCAATGCCCGCTCACCTTCGACTACGGTGCCGCCCGAATCTTTCTCGACACGGTCACCACCGGGATCGTACCGGAGCCGGGCACGAACATCGTCGCCGCCCTCGAGGCGGCCATGCGCGGATTCGTTGCCGAGGGCTCGCGCTATAAAGTCGTCGTGCTGCTCACGGACGGCGAGCAGCAGAGCGGGGACGCGGTGGCCCTCGCCGAGAAAGCGAGAGACGACGACATCACCATCCACACGGTCGGGGTCGGGACACCCGGTGGTGAGCCCATTCCCGTCCGCGACGAGCGCGGCAACGTCACCGACTACGTTCGCGACCCCGAGGGTCAGCCGGTTCTCAGCCGTCTCGACGAAGAAACGCTTGGGCGGGTGGCGCTTTTGACCGGAGGGAAGTACTTTCGCATTTCCGAGCGTGACCGGGAGATCGAGGAAATCTCGACCCTGGTGACGGGCATGGAGGGTGAGGAGCTCGAGTCGCAACTGTTTCGGAGGTTTCAGGAACGCTTCTATTGGCCGCTCGCCCTGGCCCTCGTTTTCCTCATCACCGAGACACTCGTGCCTCGGGAAAAGCGTGTGAGCCGGACGTCATGAGATTGTGGCTGTCGGCTCTGGTCGTGACCCAGTTGCTCGGATCCACGGAAGAGACGGCCACGCGCGAGGGGAACGAGCTCTACCGTGAAGGCAAGCTCGACGATGCCCTGGCGAGTTATACGAAGGCGCAAGTCGATCATCCCGAGGCGCCCGAGCTCCACTACAACATCGGTAACGTCCACTATCGCAAGGAGGATACCGACAAAGCGATCGAAGAGTATCGAACCGTGCTGCAGGCGGGCGACGAGCTCAAACGGCGCGCCCATTACAACATCGGAAACGTACACTACAAGGCTCAAGAGTGGCAGGAGGCAGTCGACGCCTACAAGAGCGCACTCCAAATCGATCCGAGCGACGTCGAGGCCCGACAGAATCTCGAGCTGGCGCTTCAGAAGTTGAACCAGCAACAGCAACCGCAGCCGGACCCGCAACAGCAGCAGGACCGAACGGGGGAAGACGAGCAGCCGAGTCGCGACCAGGACTCCCCGGACGATCCGCAGGATCGAGGGGAGGAGAATCAGAATCAGCCGGCTCCCGAGACCCAGGAGAGAGGAGACGACCAGTCCAACGCGCCACCCACCCCGATGGAGATGAGTCCGGAGCAGGCGGAGCAGATCCTGCAGGCGCTCGCCCAGATGGAGCGGTCCCAGCAGCTCGAGCTCCAGCAGAAGCAGAAGGCGGCGGCGAAAGGGAAGGGGAGATACTGGTAGGGCCATGCTTTCTGCTCTCGCGATCCTTCTCGCCCAGCAGGTAACCGTCGGAGCAACGGTGAACGCCGGGCGAATCGGCGTCGAGGACGCGCTCCAGCTGACCGTGTCGATTTCAGGTGGGGAACCGTCGGCCGAGCCGGTCCTTCCCGAGCTACCTCAATTCCGTGTTGCCGGCCGCTCGACCTCGAGCCAGTTTCAGATCGTGAACGGGCAGATGTCCTCGACGCGCTCGTACATCTATCAGCTGCTTCCGCAGAAAGAAGGGAAGTTCGTCATCGGCGCCGTCGGCGTCGAAGTCGGCGGGGAGAGGTACGAGACCGATCCCATCGAGGTCGAAGTCGTGGCCGGCTCGCTCGTCTCCGGACGCTCGCGAGGTCGTTCGCTCGACCCGTTCGATTCGATCTCGCCGTTCGGCCGCCGTCGCGATTCGCCGCAGGTCGATGAAGGGGATGTCTTCGTCCGGACCGAGGCTTCGAAGCGCTCCGCTTTCCTCGGAGAGCAGGTGGTCGTAACCTATCGGCTGTTCAGCCGTTACGTTCCGCTCGGACCGGAGCTCGACGACGATCCCCCGCTCGAAGGCTTCTGGGTGGAGGAGGTCGATCCCGAGGCCGAATCGAACGCCGAACGGCGCATGATCGACGGAAAGCCCTACGTCGTTTTTCCCATCAAGCGGAGGGTGGTCTTTCCTACCACGACCGGCACGCTCACCATTCCTCCCATAACGCTGTCGATGGCCTTCCGCCTGACGTCCAACGATCCCTTCGATGCGTTCTTCTCGCGAGCATCCGCCCCGGTGACCGTACGGTCGTCGCCGGTAACCATCGACGTCGCGCCGCTTCCCGAGGCGGGACGAACGCGTGATTTTACCGGGGCGGTCGGCGAGTACGAGCTGAATGCCAAACTCAACAAGGAGAACGTTCCCGCGGGACAGCCCGTTACCCTCACCGTCTCCGTGGAGGGCAAGGGGAATCTTCGTTCGATGGATGCCCCCGTCCTTCCCGAGCTTTCGGGTTTTCGAGCCTTCGATCCCAAGACCGACGAGCAGACCGTGGCGGGTGCGACGGGACTCGCCGGCAGCAAGACCTGGGAGTATGTGCTCGTCCCCGAGTCGGGCGGCGTCAAGGAGCTGGGACCCTGGAGCTTTCAATACTTCGATCCGGAGCAGAAGAAGTACGTCACCGCTTCCGTCGGCCCTCTGCAGCTCGTGGTCGAGGGCGGCGGTATCGGCGCGGGAGCCGACGCGATCTCCCCTCCGCGCGGCGAGGTGACCGTTTTGCGGCAGGACATCCGCTACCTCAAGGATCCGCCGGATCAGTTGGGCGCTTCGAATCGACCATTCCACCAGAGCGCGTTCTTCTACTGGAGCCTCGCTCTTCCCGTGCTCTGGAACCTCGCTTTCGTCGCCTATCTTCGTGGAAGAGAAAAGCGACGTCTTCATTCTGACGTCTTTCGGAGCCGCGCGGCGCACCGTACCGCGAGAAAGCGTCTCAAGAAAGCGGCTGGGCTCGCCGATGTCGCTTCTCGGGACTTCTACGAGGAGATCGCGGCCGCCCTCTACCGCTACGTCGGGGACAAGCTGTCGCTCAGCCCATCGGGGCTGACATCCTCGAGTATCGACGAGCTCCTCGAAGCTCGGAACGTGCCGGAAGAAGCGAGGAGAGAGTTTCTTTCCGTGCTCGAAAAATGCGAGGAGGCGCGGTTCAGCCCGGGGAAGAGAACCCGCGAAGAAATGTCCGCTCTCCGCGAGCGCGCCGAAGCCCTCCTCGTCTCCCTGGTAAGGCAACTCGGATGATGCCTGTCGCTTTGTGGCTTCTCCTTCAGGTCCCCTTCGAATCTCCGCGGGAGGCGTTTCTGAGAGCCGAAGCGCTGTACCAGGAGCAGCACTACGATGAGGCGATCGAGGCCTACGAGGCGATGAGGGCTCAGGGAATCGAGGATGGCACTCTCTATTACAATCTCGGCAACGCGTATTTCAAGGCAGGTCGTCTCGGTCGCGCGGTTCTCAACTACGAGCGCGCTCGCGAGCTGCTTCCCGGAGATCCGGACGTTCGCGCCAATCTGGCGTTCGCGAACGAACTGGTCGCCGAATCCGTCGAGCCCCCGCCGCTTCCACTCTTAATAAGGTGGGCGGTGGATTGGTACGAGCGGCTGAGGCCGAGCACCTTGGCGCGTATCCTGAGCCTCGCGTTCCTCGTAGGGGGGAGCGCCGTCACGTTCCTCCTATCCCAACGCTGGCCGGCGCTTCGAACTCCGATGCAAATCGCCCTCGGCGTCTCCGTGGCCGCGGCTTTGGCTTCGGGTACGAGTCTTTTGGCAAAGCTCGATGCCGAGGCCTCACGTCATGACGCCATAGTCCTCACCGAAAACGCATACGTTCGGAGCGGGCCAGGAGAGGCGAGCCCGCGTCTCGCGGAGATCCACGAAGGTCTCAAGGTCAGGGTCTTGTCCCAGCGGGAATCGTGGCTCCAGGTCGAGCTGGCAAACGGCCTCAACGGCTGGATCCCGAGCGAGCAAGTCGAGCGGATTCGAATCGCCGAGTGATTTCGCGAGCCGATTCGCGATGGGCCGCGTCGCCGCGGACGAAAGCCCGGAGGAGCGATCGGGGGAATACCCCACGAACCGTGGGCACTCGCCCCCATTCGGGATGGACCGAGCGACGCAAAAGGTTGAGCCGACGAGGCTTTCACGCCGCAACGCTTGGCACGGCTGTTGCGTCCCCTTCGACAAATCTCAAAGAGGAGTCCGTTCATGTCCACCATTTTCGAAAGGCTCTTGAACCGCGAGCCCGGGGCGAAACCGTCTTCCGAGGAGCTCCGCGAGATCGTCGCCATCGCCCACCAAGAGTCGAGTCGCCTCGCCAAGCTAATCGACCAGGCCCAGCGCGACCTCTACTCGGAAAAGCAGATTCGTGAGTCGCTGTGGGCAATGGGAGAACGGCTGTCGGAGGCGGACGGATCGATATCGGCATTCGAAGAACGACTTGCCTCGGTGCACGAAGCGGCCGAGGCGGCGACGGCGCTCGAGGGTCGTATCGGAAGCCTGGTGGAGTTCGTGAAGTCGGCGCACGAGCGAATACGTCAGATCGAAACGCGAACCGACGAGATTTCCCAGGCTCGTGAGAGCATCGATCGGCTCCTCGCGTCGAGCGCGGAAGTCGATCGCAAGCTCCAGAGTTTCGAAGGACACTCGAAGGAGATCCAACATCGAACCGAAGAGCTCGAGCGCATGAAGGAAAGTCTGGAAGCGCTCGACTCGCAGTTCGGTCTCATCCGCGACGACTACGAGCGTCTCCGGGACACCGTGACCGCCGTCCGGCAGGAATCGGGAATCATCGAAGACAAAGCGCGATCGGTCAAGCAGCAGCTGGATCGCGCCGACGAGATCAGTCGGCACGCGGAGCAAATGGTACAGAGTCTCGACAACTCCCCGGCGCTCGCTCAGAAGACACAAGAGCAGCTCAAAGCGCTGAACGGCCTCGCCCAGCACGTCAACCAGAAGCTTCGCACCCTGGGCGGTACCAAGGAGCTCGTGGATCGCGTCACTCTGCAGCTCAACCAGGTCAACGAGCTCGTCTGGGAAGTCGACCGGAAGATAAAGAAGATCAACGAAGAGAGCCAATGGATTCGGGAAATCGAGGGCAACGTCGAGCGTTTTCAGGAGCTGCAGCGCGAGCTCGCGTCCGACATCGAATCCGCCTCGGAGCAGAAGTCTCGGTTCGTCGACACCAGCGAGAGATTGAAAGAAGAGATCTCGGAGGCCTTGTCGCAACTACAACAGCGACTCGATAGTGCCGCCCTGCTGAAAGAGGAAGTAGAGATCATCAATCGTCGTGCGATCGAGGTTCACGATTCGCTCGAAAGAATCGAAGACCACATGAAGGCTCTGGCGGAGAAGGACCAGGAGCTCCGGGGGGCGCTCCAGCTTTCCGCGGAGCTGCAATCCCGTTTGGACCAGCGCCGGAACGACGTCGAGAGCGTCGCGTCGAAGGTCGAGGCGATCCGGGAGTTCGAAACCCGATTGGACGCGATGATGGAGCTCGCCCATCGGGTAGCGGCCAAGGTCGAGACGGTGGCGGCGAAGGAAGCCATGGTTGCCGAGACCAGCGCGAAGATCGCCGAGATTACCGAAGCGCGCGTCGAGATTCGGAACGATCTGGAGAAACTCCGGGAGAGCCGCGACGAGATCGAAAGAGCTCACAAATTGCTGGACACGTTCCGTCAGACGAGCCTTACGACCGAGAGCACGATCCGCGAGATGGTGCCGCGACTTCAGACGGTGGAGGTCGTACAGGAACGACTCGGGGTGCTCGATCACCTGGCGAGCTCGATTCAGCAACGCATCGACGATCTTCTGCCGCGCGCTTGCTTCGTGGAGAACGTCGAATCAAGGCTGAACCGTCTCTTCGAGCTCAGCCAGGAGGTCGACCAGAGAATCGACGGTCAACTGGCTCGGAAGGCGGAGCTCGAGGCGATGAACGCGGCCCTGGACGGCCTTTCGTCCCGAAGCCGGGACATGCAGGACCTGTTCCGGTCTCTGAAGGAGAACAAAGCCCTACCCGAGATCGAAGAACGGATGGTTGCCCTCGCAACCCGGGTCGACATCTTTCAAGGAAAACTTGCGAGCCTCGAGCCCATCGAGCAAGCCATGGGGGACAGGGAGCGCCGGGCCGCCGAGCTCGCGGTCAAGCTCGAAGGCCTTTCCCGCTCGGTCGATCAGCACGGCGATCGCGTGGGGCTGTTGGGCCAGGAGCTCGAGACTCTGAACGGCGGACGCCGCGAGTGGCTCGAAGGGGTACATCGCGTCGAAGAGGAACAGAGAACGCTCGAGGAGCGCGCCAAAGACGTTCGTGAGCAGCTCTCCCATCTTCAAGCGCTCGCGTCGGACCTCGAGGGCAAGCGAGCGAATCTGGAGGCCTCGGAAGCCAGGATGTCTCAGCACGAGAAGCGGCTCGCGGAGCTCGAGTCACTCATGCACGATCTCGATGGAAAGATCGCGGAGGTAGACGAGCGTCAAAGGTCGGTCGAGCACCTGCGCCAGCAGGTGAGCGTCCTGTTCGAAGCCACGGAGAAGACACGAAATGACGCCATGGCGGTGCTCGAGGCGCGGCGAGAGATCATCGAGACGAAGGAGCAAGTCGATCGGCTCTTACGCGAGACGTCCGCTCTGGGCGACAAGTACGCGGATCTCGAGACGAAGCGAGCCGGCATCGATCAAGCCCAGGCGAAGATGGCTCATCTCACTCACGTCCTTTCGGACATCGACGCCAATCTAGAGAACCTCAAGGAGCATCGCACCGTCGTCGATCATGTCTCGGGAAAGATCGCTCGACTCGACTTCGCCCTCCAGCGAGCGGAAGCGGCGACGCGCGAGCTACGTGAGGAGCGAGCGCTGGCGAGCCGGATCACCAAGAGCCTCCAGGAGCAGAAGTCCGAGCCAGTGGCGGGCAAGGCGAGGCACTAGAGTACTCAATGCCGTGGCGGGACCCGTAATCGATCGTGCCGCCACGGCTCGGGATGCTTACGGCGCGGCAAGCGCGCCGGGCTCGCTCCGCTCGCGCAGGCTGGACTGCACTTTTTCATCAGCCTGCTAGGGCTGCCGCTCGAGTTGTCCTGTGACATCAACGGTTTGGCGCATCGGTGCGCTAGCCTGTCCCCTGGAGGGAAGAGCTCGTGGACCTGCCATTCATGACCGTCGATGTCTTCACCAAAACACCCTTTGGCGGTAATCCGCTTGCGGTGGTGCTGGAGTCCGAGGGGTTGGACCAGCAGACGATGCAGCGTATCGCCGGCGAGTTCAATCTGGCGGAAACGACGTTCGTTCTGCCGCCCCAGGATTCGTCGCATACCGCCGAAGTCCGAATCTTCACCCCGCGGCACGAGCTTCCTTTCGCGGGCCATCCCAACATCGGTACGGCATTCGTCTTGGCTTCCAGGGGAGAATCGACGGCCCGCGCCCCGCGGGAGCGCCTGCTGTTCGAAGAGAAGGTCGGGCTCGTCGAAGTCGACCTCCTGACCAAAGGGTCCGCGGTGACGGGGGCCCGTCTTCGAGCGCCTCGAATACCGCAGCGCGGCGAAGAGATTCCCTCGAAGCTCGTGGGCGAGGCCTGTTCGCTCCCGGTCGATGTCTTCGAGACAAGAAACCACCCTCCTTTGGTAGTCTCGAGCGGCATCCCGTTCGTCATGGCGGAGCTCAAGTCGCTCGAGGCTCTCGCGGTCGCGACGCCTCGGACGGACGTTTTCGCGAAAGAGCTCCCCTCCGAACGAGCGATCGGAGTACTCCTGTATGTATCGGTGGACCGGCCCGACGCCGACATCCGCTGCCGAATGTTCGCGCCCCTGCAGGGTGTCTTCGAGGATCCGGCAACCGGCAGCGCGAACGTCGCCCTCATCGGGCTTCTCGCGAGTCTCGAATCGGAACCCGATCTCAAACTGACCAAGACCATCGTCCAGGGAGTCGAGATGGGGCGTCCGAGCGTCCTCGAGGCCGAGGCCGAGAAAAGAGACGGCGGCATTACCGGCGCGTGGATCGGAGGTTCCTGCGTCGCGATGATGCAGGGAACCCTTTCGCTTCCCGGCTAGATTCTAGGCCGCCTCCAGGATCAGGCACGCGTTCGTGCCTCCGAAGCCGAACGAGTTCGACAGGGCGCGGCGGACGGAAGCGTCGGTTGATTCGAGAACGGGCGGATAGTCTTCTATCTCCGGATCGAGCGGGCGTGCGTTGACCGCGGGCGCAATCCAGCCGCCGCGAAGCATCTCCAGGGTGAAGATGGCCTCGATGGCGCCGGCGGCGGACACGGGATGGCCGGTGTAGCCCTTGGTGGATGAGTAGAGGACGTGCCGTTCACCGAACACACGGCGCATGGCCCGAACCTCGGAAACGTCGCCGAGCGGTGTCGACGTCCCGTGGGTATTGACGTAATCGATTTCGTCCGCCGTGACTCTCGCATCCTCGATGGCTCGGCGCATGGCGGCTTCGGCGCCTTCGGGAGATGGGGCTACCATTTCCCCAACACCATCAGAAGACATCCCATAGCCTCGCAGGACACCCAGCACGTTGGCGCCACGCTTCTCCGCGACTTCCAGGGCTTCGAGCACCAGGATCCCCGCGCCCTCGGAGAATATGAAACCAGCACGATCTTTCGCGTAGGGTCGCGATGCTCGTTCGGGGTGGTCGTTGTCGCTGCCGTTGTAAGCACGCATCGAATCGAACCCCGCGAAAAAATGAGGGTCGGCCACTTCGACACCTCCGGCGATGGCGCCGTCCACGATTCCTTTTTCGATGAGAATAGCCGCCAGAATCATGTTGTAAGGACCCCCGGCGCAGGCGGCGGAGGCGGTGAAGGACGGTCCCGTCGTCCGCAAGACGTTTACCAGGTTCGCGGATACGGTGGAGGCCATGAGCTTGGGGATGATCGTGGCCGACACGCGTCTCATACCCGACGAGTCGAGCGTTTCCGAGATCTGCTGATGGCTCGCCACGTCGCCAGCACCGCTTCCGACCACGACGGCAAACGCTTTCGGGTCGACCCGGGCTCGATCCAGGGCGTTTCTCGCCGCATGAAGGGCCATCAGAGAAGCCCGGCCCATGAAGCGGGACTGCTGTTTGGAAGCTCCCAGCTCCGCGGGATCGAGATCGTTCGGGTAGACCCCGATGAGCTTGCACCGGGCACCATGGCGAACCGCTTCGTCGTATGTTCGAAACGGCGTGTTGCGTCCGGCCCGGAGGTCGGCACAGATCGTTTCCAGATCGTCACCAAAGTGGCAGAGCACGCCGGCGCCGGTGACGACCACTTCTCTTCGAGGTTGTCGCATGAAAGCCATAGTCTACTCTACCTTTGCGCTCCGCGAATTCCCGCGGCTAACGACTACGCGGTCTCGCCGCCCGCGCCGATCGGATGACCCGAGGGTGGCGTTCCGGAAGCGCCAGGCGCTCGATGATGGGGATGGATTCCTTTAGGCGTTCTCGTTCTTCGGGCGATAGCCTCTCGATCTCCGAGGAGAGCTTCCTGACGCGCCGCTGCCGTCCCTTCACCAGGAGGGATCGTCCTTCGCTCGTCGCCTCGACCCTCTGGATCCTCTCGTCGTCGGCATCGGTCCTCCGCCTGACGAGTCCGTCGCGCTCGAGCTCTTTAACCAGTCGCGAGATCGTGGGAGGACTCACCTGTTCGGCCCGGGCCAGCTCGCTCATCGTGACCGGACCTCCGAAGACGATCACCGAAAGGGCCGAGGCCCGAGGCGCCGAGAGACCGGAAGCCTCGTCCTCGACGCGCAGCTTTCGAAGAAGGTGGATGGCCGCGGAATGCAGGCGATCGGAGAGCTCGAATGCCTCTTGACGTCGACTCTTGGCCATCGTATATTTACTTAGCTAAGCTAATTATCATACGGAGGAATCCCATGACAACGCTCTCCGAAATCGGCCAAATCGCGGTGACCGCGAAGGATATCGACCGTGCGGTTGCATTCTACCGCGACAAGCTGGGCATGAAGTTTCTCTTTCAGGCCCCACCGCAGCTGGGCTTCTTTTCCTGCGGGGGCGTGCGCCTCATGCTCGCCGTTCCCGGGGAGACAGAGCACGACCATCCGGCGTCCGTCATCTATTACCGGGTGCCCGACGTGCAGGTTGCCTATCGGGAACTCTCCGGTCGCGGAGTGAGCTTCACCCGTGAGCCCGCGGTGGTGCATCGTACCGACGAGTACGAGCTGTGGATAGCGCCCTTCGAGGATTCGGAAGGGAACACGCTCGCGCTGATGTGCGAGAAGGCCCGCTAAGGATCCAGGCCGAGTTTCCTCAGCGCTTCGGGAGGGCAGCCGGTCCATTCGGTGACATAGACATTGCCGCGATAGTCGAGATCCTCCATCCCCATTTTGCTGGTAAAGAAACCGGTAGCGGTGAGATCCCGAAAGGCGTTGAAGAACCCGACTCCGTGTGAAAGCCCGGGCGAGGCACGCTCGGGCCACGCGATCTCGTCGAGAAGCGACGTGCGTTCCACGGCGGATGCCTCGACGAACGAGGTGCCGAAACGGTCGCGGCACTCGTTGTCGAGCCACGCCAGCCCGCCCCTCATGGCGATCTGGCGCTCGGGCTCGTCGGTCATCATGAAGTCGATGAACTCGGGAACGCCGGCGTCGGTGGCGCTTCCCGAGCGCTCGTCACCGGGGATGAGGAGATCCACGAGGAGACGAACCGTCTCGTACTCGTGACGGTCGAAGAATGTGGGCGCGTAGCCGCCCGCGGCTTTCTGGACGGCCCGGTGAGCGCTCTCGACTTCGCGCGCCGTGATCGAAAAAGCGGCCGCCGTCGGCACCGACGCCAGCAGGGCGAGAGCTTCTCTTCGATCGATCAAAGGTTTCCTTTCCTCCGTTCTTCCGCGATGTACTCTCCGGTTCGCAGGGCCAGTGCGAGGATCGTCCACGTCGGGTTCTTGTTGGGATTGCTGACAAAAGGCCCCCCGTCGGCGACGAAGAGGTTCTTCACGTCATGCGCCTGGCAGAAGGCGTTGAGCACGGAGGTTCGGGGAGAGGCTCCCATACGGGTAACACCGACCTCGTGAATGATCCGGCCGCCGGGGAGAATGCCGAAGTCCTCTTCTCGGGTCGGCATCGGCGTAAGAGGAGTTCCGCCAAGGTGCTCGATGATCCTGTGGAACGTCTCGTGCATGTGTTTGACTTGAAGCAACTCGTTCTCGCTCCACTCGAAATGGAACTTGAGGACGGGTATTCCCCATCGGTCCACCGCTTCGGGATCGATTTCGCAATAAGAGCGGGCGTTTGGCACCATCTCGCCCCGGCCGGAGAAACCCACGGTCGCTCCGTACCGAGCTCGATAAGCTTCCTTGAGTGGTTTTCCGTAGCCGCCTCCGAACGGGGTTTTCTCGATGCCGTCGAGAAATCCGAATCGTGGCATCCGCCGGCCGCCCCAGAGCTCGATGTGATAGCCCCGAGGGAAGTCGAGCCGCCGGTTGTCGAGCCACCAGGGCATGTACAGGTGGTCCCCGGCGCCGTCCTCGTTGTGCGGAGGCCCGTTCGCGAGTCGGGGAAAGTAACCGGCAGCATCCGTTCCCGTGCTGTCCATCAAGTACTTGCCGACGACTCCGCTCGAGTTCGCCAGCCCATCGGGAAACAGGGCCGAACGAGAGTTCAGGAGCAGCCGTGCGGATTCGCAGGCGCTTGCGGCGAGGACGACGATGTCGGCGGCAACCTGTCGATCGTTTCCATCGGTCTTGTCGACGTAAGAGACCCCCGTCGCGAGCCCGCGTCCGTCGGTAGTGACTTCGCGCGCCATCGCGTTCGCGACCAGCGTCAGACGCCCCGTCGCCAGGGCCGGCGGGAGGAGCACCGTGGGCGACGAGAAGTTCGAATGCGCGGCGCAGCCTCGGCCGCACTGGCCGCAGTAGTGGCAGGCCGGCCTTCCGTTGAGGGGGCGGGTGAGAATCGACATCCGTGAGGGGATGCAGGTAATGCCGAGATCGTCGCACGCCGTCTTGACCCACCGCTCGTAGCATCTCGGCTCCGGTGGGGGCTGAAAGATTCCATCGGGATCGTTGGGAAGGCCTTCGTTCGTTCCATAGATCCCGATGAGCCGATCGATCGCATCGTAGTAGGGCGCGATGTCGGCGTAATCGATCGGCCAGTCGTCGCCGAGCCCGTCGTGACTTCTCGGCTTGAAGTCACGAGGACCGAAGCGCAGTGAGATGCGTCCCCAGTGGTTCGTCCGTCCACCGAGCATGCGAACGCGAAACCAGTCGAACAGGCTGCCGTCGGCAACCGTGTAGGGCTCACCATCGAGTGACCAACCCCCGAGTCCGGCGTCGAACTCCCCGAATTGCCGCTCGGGCGTCTTGGCGCCACGCCTCGGCGATTCGTACGAGAACTTGAGCATGGCCGAGTCTCTTGCGGTGTCCCACATGGGTCCCGCTTCGAGCAGCACCACTTCAGCTCCCGCTTCGGTCAGCACCTTGGCGACCATTCCACCGCCGGCACCCGAGCCCACGACCGCGACGTCGTAGCGTCTCTCCTGAGTTGACATTCTGGAACACTCCAGTAACACTCCGCCGACCAGGAGTCAATCGAGGAGATGGAACCATGAGACGTCGTGAATTCCTCAAGACGAGCGCGCTCGCCGCCGCGGCCACCAGCCTCGTGCCCAGCGCATTCGCCAGGCAGGCGGCGCCGGATCGCATTCGTGTGGGAGTTCTCGGCTCGGGAGCTCGTGCCCAGGAGCTCATGCGGTCGGCGCTCGAGATTCCCGGAGTCGAGCTCGCCGCCGTCTGTGACGCTTACCAGGGGAGAGCCGAGCGAGCGAAGGAGATTGCCGGGAGTGCCTCACGCATCCATGCCGACTACCGAGAGATCCTCGATCGGAGTGACATCCAGGCGGTATTCATCGGCTCGCCCGACCACTGGCATCGCCAGATGTCGCTCGACGCTCTGGCCGCGGGGAAAGACGTCTACATCGAGAAACCCATGACGTACGACGTCGACGAGGGCCTCGAGGTCATCGCCGCCGCCAAGATGTCCGATCGCATCTTTCAGGTTGGAAGCCAAGGCATGAGCTCCGCCACGCAGATCAAGGCGAAGGAGCTGATCCAGTCGGGTGCCCTCGGACAGGTTACGCTCATCCGGGCCTCTTACAATCGCAACACCGCGGGCGGCGCCTGGATCTATCCCATTCCTCCGGACGCATCGGAGCGCACCGTCGACTGGGAGAGGTTTCTCGGCCCGGCGCCTAAACACCCGTTCAGCCTGGAGCGATTCTTTCGGTGGCGGTGCTACTGGGATTACTCCGGCGGCATCGCCACCGACCTGTTCGTGCACCTGGTGACGACCATCCACTTCGTCATGAGCGCGAAGATGCCGGAGACCATCATGGCGTCGGGACAGCTCTATCGATGGAAGGAATCACGTGACGTGCCCGACACGGTGAACGCGATACTCGTCTACCCCGAGGGCTTCACCGTCAACCTCTCCTCGACGTTCAACAACCAGTCGAGCCGCGAGTCGGGGTTCGAGATCCTCGGGACCGAAGGCGCAATCGCCTTCCGCGGAGGCTCGCTCGTCTACACGCCGGAAAACCTCTACGAGGACAACCGCTGGGTGGTGGAGTCCTGGAAACAAGAGCTGGCCGAGGCGTTTTACGAGGATCCGGACGTTCAGGCGCGGGAGACGCCCGAGACCTGGACGCCCGAGATGAAGTCGTCGCAGCAGACCTGGGATGAATGGGGACGAAACGCCACCGTCGTTCACCTCGCTCATTTCATCGATTCAGTGCGCTCGCGAAAGCCTTCCGTTCAGGACGCGCTCACCGGCCACCGTGCCGCTTCGGTGGCCCACCTGATCAATGCTTCCTTGAAGCGCGAGGAGCCCGTAAGCTGGGATTTCGCCGCCGAGAAGATGAAGGCCTAGAGCGCCGGTGTCAGCACCATATTTCTATAGAGAATTCGTCCGTGGTCGCCCTGGAGGAAGATCGGGCCCGGCTCTGACTCCTTCGAGTCGAGCGCCCCACCGGTGATACCGGGTATCTCCTGGTTGTCGACGACGGTCTCTCCGTTCAAGACGACCGTTACCCAGCGCCCGAGAAGCGTGATGTCGAAAGTCTGCCATTCGCCCGGGGGAAGGGCGGCGTTCGACGTCGGAGTGACCTGCCCGTAGATTCCCCCCATGTGGAGGGCGTGCGGCTCCTTCCCGTGATCGTCCTGCACCTGGACCTCGTAACGTCCCCGAAGGTAGATGCCGCTGTTGCTTCCCGCGGGAACCTGGACCTCGATGTGCAGTCGGAAATCCTCGAAGCTCGACTCGGTTACGAGGTCGGTTCCGGCATCGTCGTTGACGAGCACGCCGTCTTCGGCGCGCCAGAAGTTGGACGCCTCGGGGTGGCGCGGCCTCCACCCGGAGAGGTCGACGCCATTGAACAACTCGATCGGCTCGCCCCATTCCGGCTCCACCGGCGCCGGAAGCATTGGCGCGCGCACCGCAATCCAGTCGCGATTCTCTCCCTCCGCGGTTGTCAGCGCTCCGCGGATTTGTTCCCCTTCCAGGTTGGAGTGATAGCTCGTGCCCTCGACGTTCCACATGAGATGGGCTCCCATTGCCTGGACGTCCTCCATCGGGAGCGCGTGGCCGAAACGGCCCTGAAGGCGTCCCGCGAGCCGGCCGCCGGTCTCCTCGACCTCGAACCACAGGGGATAGCTGTCCTCTCCCCCCACGGTGACGTCCCAGCGGCCCAGGAGGCCGGAGTCGAACGGCCCCTCCGGCTCCGGGGTGGGTTCGGACCCACAGGAGACCAGAGCTACGGCGATGGTAGCGGCGAACGAACGAACCATGACGCTCTCCTTCGGTCAACGATTGATGTTGCCAGGCACGATCCCTTGACCTGATTTGAATAACTCCTACGTTCGTGGCACGGGCGCGTTCGGAGCAATGAGCCCCCGCTCCCGGAGCTCCATCCAGAAACTTTCCGGAATCGGATGGGACATCATATTCGCGTTCTCTTCCACTTCGGACGCGCTTCGAGCACCGGCGAGCACGCAAACGATGGCGGGATGTGCCGCGGGAAACTGGAGAGCAGCCGCCTTGAGCGGAACGGCGTGCCGTGCGGCCACGCTTTCGAGACGCTTCACTTTCTCCAGGATCGTGGACGGTACGTCTTCGTAGTCATAGTGGCCGTTGCCGGAGCTCCCCGTCGCCAGGATCCCACTGTTGTAGGGCCCTCCGAGAAGTACGGAGATTCCTCGTCGCTCGCATTCCGGCAAAAAGGTGTGGAGCGCGCTCTGGTCGAGCAACGTGTACCGGCCGGCCAGAAGGAAGCAATCGAATTCTGCCCGCTGCGCGAAGTCGTAGAGCATTTCCCACTGGTTCATTCCCACGCCCAGGGCCCGAATACGACCGGCGTCGCGGAGCTCGGCAAGAGCGGGATAGGCCACGTCGAGAGCCTGCTCGAAATGATGGTCAGGGTCATGAAGGTGGAGGATGTCGATGCGCTCGACGCCGAGCCGCACCAGGCTCGATTCGAACGAGCGGTGGATCCCGCTCTGGCTGAAATCGAAGATCGGATTCATCGGCAGCACGTCGCGGTATTTGTGATCCTCGAGGTCGCCGTCGACGGCGGGCATGAGCACACGGCCCACCTTGCTGGACAGCACGAAGCTTTCGCGTGGGTAGCGTTTCAGCTCGCGACCGAGACGCATCTCGCCCAGGCCGTGCCCGTAGAAAGGAGCGGTGTCGAACGTGCGAACCCCGGCGTCGTAGGCGGCTCGCACTGTCTCCCCGGCATCGCCGTCGGAAACGCTCTCGAAGAGCCCGCCCAACGGCGCGCCACCGAGCCCGAGGCGGGTAACACGAAGGCCGGTGCTACC
>DASPGQ010000350.1 GCA_035620555.1 Vicinamibacteria bacterium | reverse complement strand
GAAATCCTGGCGCGAGAATCACCAGTAGCGACGCCATCATCGATTCGGTTCGCGACGCGACGCTGCGGGCCAGGAAGTACACCGCCGCGGCGAAGGCCGCATAGGCAAGGACGGCGCTCGAGGCGAAGCTTACGACCGGGTCGCCCAGAATCGACGCGAGGAGCGCCGTGAGGTGAGCCTTGAGGCTCCCCACGTAGGACCATTTGTAGAGAAAGATCGGGTGGTGCTTTCCCTCGGCGATGTGAAGGGCCATGATGCCCTGGGCGGCGGCGTCGGAGCTGAACAGACCGTAGGACGAAGCCAGGAAAGGCAGACGGCTAAAGAAGGCGAACGAGAACACCGCCAGAGTGATCTTGCCCTCGGTACCCAATCGCAGATTTCCGCGATAGAACCACGTGATCGCGGTCAGCACGACGCCGAGCACGCCGAGCGGGATCATCACCGGCGTGTCGGCGAGCTCTCCACCCAGGTCATGGTCGAACCAGCAGAAGCACAACCAGAGGTAGCTCGCAAGGGTGAACGCGTAGAGGGCTCGAGACCAATTCATCGAATCGAAACGAATCGCGCTAGACTATCTCACTTCCATGCGCGTGCTGGTGCTTCGCAATCCCCGTGCCGGCACCTCGAAAGGAGCCGGTGAGTCGGCGGAGCTCGTAACCAGCCTCGAGCGCGAGGGCGCCTCGGTCGAGGAGCATTCTCCCGGCTCGGGAGAAGATACGAAACGGCTCGCGGCCGGCGCTCTTCGGTTCGACGTCGTCATCGCCTGTGGCGGAGATGGCACGCTCAACGATGTCGCCAACGGCCTGGTGCAGATACCGCGTGCCCAGCGTCCCGCGCTTGCAGTGGTTCCCCTGGGGCGGGGAAACGACTTTGCCGCGGAGATCGGGATCCGAGATCGCACCGACACCTGGCGCGCGATTCGTGCTGGCAAGAGGCGTCTCGTGGATCTGGGACGGTGCGGAGAGCGGGTCTTCCTCGGCATTGCCGGCGCGGGCTTCGATGCCGAAGCGGCTCGACGGGCGAGGGACACCGCGCTCCTGTCCGGCCGCTTGTTGTACACCTACGCGGTCCTGAGGACACTCGTCGGCTTTCGCCCGATACCGGCGAAGGTCCACCACGATGGGGGTGTATTCCAGGGCGACATCACCTTCGCCGCCGTGGGTAACTCATCGCGCTATGGGGGCGGTATGCGGATCACCCCGCAAGCCGACCTTTCCGACGGGATGCTCGACCTGTGTCTGGTACGCGCCATCTCGCCGGCATCTCTTCTTCGCGTCTTTCCGAGCGTTTTCGAGGGCCGGCACCTCGCCCATCCAATGGTCGACTACATCAAGACCCGTTTCGTCGAGATCGAGACCGAGGAGCCTGCCGAAGTCTTCGCTGACGGCGAGCCAATGTCGCAGACCCCGGTCAAGATCGAGATCGCGCCGAAAGAGCTCGAGGTTTACGCGCTTCGGTGAACGGGTGCCTTTCCAACCTTTGAGGTAGTATTTTGGGCCCCATGAGGGAATACGGTTTCATCCAGGCCGATGTCTTCACCGACCGTCCTTTCACCGGCAACCCGCTCGCCATCTTTCCCGACGCCCACGGGTTGACGAGCGACGAGATGCAATCGATTGCCAAGGAGATGAACCTCTCGGAGACGACGTTCGTTCTTCCGCCGACCGAGCGGAAGGCTCAGTTCCGGTTGCGTATCTTTACGCCCGCGGCCGAGCTCCCTCTCGCGGGTCACCCCGTGGTCGGCACGTTCTTCGTCCTCGCCCGTAGAGGACGGATCCCTCTCGAGGACGGGACGAATCGAATCTTCCAGGAATGCAAGGCGGGCGTGCTTCCCGTCGATATTCTCGTCGTCGACGGAGCTGTCGATGGCGTGGTCATGACCCAGTCGCCGCCCCGATTCTTCGACGAGTGTCACGATCGAGCCCTGCTTGCAGCGGCGGTCGGTCTTTCCGAAGACCAGCTCCTACCCGACGACCTGCCCGCCCAGGCGGTCTCGACGACGGTGCCACAGCTGATGGTGCCCTCGCGGTCCCTCGCCCAGCTTGGAAAGATCGAGCTCGACCTCGTGGCATTGAGAAAAGTGCTCCGGGACACTGGCACCGACTCGTTCATGATTTTTTCGCGGGAGTGCGTGAAGCCCGAAAGCACCGTGCACGCGCGGATGTTCGCGCCCACCCTTGGCGTCATCGAGGATCCGGCTACGGGGAGCGCCGCGGGCGCCCTCGGAGCCTATCTCGTTGCCCGCGGACTCGCGCGGGCCGAGCCCACGGCCCGTATCATCGTCGAGCAGGGTTACGAGATGGGGCGGCCGAGCGCGATTCACGTCGAGGTGGACGCCGATCGCGACGGACCGAAAGAGGTTCGCGTGGGAGGCAGGGCGGTCGAGGTCGCCGAGGGGGTTCTCAGGTTCTGAGGACGCGACGCGTCGGCGGAGATTTGCGCCCACTCCGCGGTTAACCTAATCTAGCCGGTAGGCCCTTCGCCTTTGCCGCGGCTCGGAAGAGAAGCGATCGTCGATGCAGAACACAACCGAAACGCCCTTCGAAAGCCCGTCGGGCCGCAACCGCCGGGGACGTGGAGCGGCTCAATGGGTGTTCCCCGCGGCTCTCCTCGCACTGTTCATCGTGACTGCATTTGCCGCGCGACTGGTCAGGAAAGACGGCCTGGGAGACCTCGCGGACGTCGTCAACGACCCCACGAATGGGCCGGTCCAGGGCGGCGTGTTCCGATTCCCGCTGGAGCAGCCCATCCATACGCTCGATCCGGCTCAGGCGGTATTCAGCGTCGACGTGATGCTGATCCAGCAGCTGTACGACGGTCTCACCGCGTTCGACAAGAACTTGAACGTCGTTCCCGCTCTCGCCAAGTTCTGGGAGATCTCTCCCGACGGCAGGGTCTACACGTTCGAGCTGAGAGACGATGCCCGTTTTCACAACGGCCGCAAGGTTACCGCGTTCGATTGCGTCTACAGTTTCGAGAGACTCCTGACGAAGGGTCTCAACGAGCATAACTACCATTACTTCAGTCGCATCGAAGGCGCGGAAGCCTTTCGCCAGGGCCTTTCCAAGAGCGTGAGCGGGCTCGAGGCGGTCGACGAACACACGTTTCGGATTCGTTTCGCGACGCCTTTCGTTCCCGCGCTCTCGGTGTTGAGCATGTACTCGTCGAAGATCCTTCCGCGGGAGGAGCTCGTCTCCGCCGGGGAAGAGTTCTTCCAAGCACCCATCGGGACCGGAGCCTTCCAGTTCGCTCGATGGATCGGGCCTGCGGAAGACCCGGGCGTACCGACCGTCAACGGAGTGCGGCAGGGGTTGAGGCTCGAGGCCAACCCGTATTATCACGAGGGACGTCCGCATCTGGATGCCCTCGTGTTACGCGCCTCATGGAACTCCCCCGAGTTCGAGGGGAGCCCCCGGCCGCTCGACGAAGTCGCCGATTGCGTGCAGACGAACGGGAGCCAGGCCTACGGAGATTGGGTTCCTGTCGAGGTCGATCGACTCCTTGCGATCCGCTATCTCCACTTTCCCAATCAAGTAGCGCCATATAACGATCCGAGAGTCCGTCTTGCCATCAATCTCGCTCTCGACAAGAGGAGCTTTCGCGACTCCCACCGAGCTGCCCGGGGGGTGACGGGCGCGACCGGCGTCGTGCCTCCCGGAATTCCCGGGTTCATCCCCAAGGAATCACCCACCGAGCAGGATCTCGAGCGAGCCCGCGCGCTGCTGGTCGAAGCGGGATATCCCGGCGGCAAGGGGCTACCGCCGCTCGAGCTTCCCGTCCAACGCGGCGAGGCGAACGACACCGACCGGTGTCTCATCTACTGCCTGGCCAGCATCGGAGTCGAGGTGCGGCCAGTTCGAGCCAGTGGCCTCGGCACCGAGGAGGCCTCGGGAGCGAGACTGCAATACAATATCTGGTACGCGGACTTCCCCGATCCCGACAATTTTCTGCGGCCGCTATTCCACTCGTCGGGTTACCGGAACGTATACGGCTACAACAACCCCGAGGTGGATCGCCTCCTTGACCAGGTCTGGTCGGAGACGAGCTATACCGAGAGGAACAAGCTGTACCACCGCATCGAGGAATTGGTCCTTCAAGACGCGCCCATCATTCCCACCGACTACGGTCGGCTTCGCTATCTGCTGCGGCCGAGCGTCAAGGGGTTCACGCTCACCCCTCTCGGCGCGCCGTACATCAAGATGAAAGACGTGTGGTTCGCCCAGGAAGGGCCGGCAACGGAGGTCGAGCTCTAATAATGCCGTTTCCTCCTGGCGCGTCCATCGAACACTAGAGAGAGGCGCCGAGCCCCGATGTGGCGCACCAAGCCTCTTCGCCTTCGCGATCGATTCATCCTCAGCTCGACCGCCCTCATCACCGTCTTGATGAGCATCGTCATCTTCTTCGTCGAGAAAGAGCAGACCGCGGTCCTGCGGGCACGTGCCGAGGAGCACGCGGTCGCGCTCGCCCGGGCGGTGGCGCAGCTCTCCGAGAACTTCCTCAAGTATTACGATCTCGTCGCACTTCAGCAAAACATGGAATATGCCGCCGAGGACGAAGACGTGCTCTTCGCCATCGTCTTCAATCGCAATGCCCGAACGATGGCGGCGAACGAGGAAGCTCGCGAGAGCTTTCCCGCAGAGCTGTTCGAGATCAGCGCGGAGATGGGAAGGCTCGAGCGCGGTCGAGTCCTTCGCGAGGAGATTTCGCTCCCCACGCCCGATGGCCGATCGCTCAGCGTCCTCGAGGTCGTGGCTCCAGTCTTCGTCGAAGAGCAGCTCTGGGGGGCGGTGAAGCTCGGTCTGTCACTCGAGGAAGTCAAAGCGGAGATTCGGCGTATCCGCATCGGGCTCATCAGCTTGGGCTTTCTCGGCCTGACCCTGGGCGCTCTGGGCTCGGTGTTTCTCGCGAGCCGCATCAGCCGCCCGCTCGAGAGTCTGGTCGAGGGCACGATTCGGGTCGCCCACGGTGATTTGCGCCATCGGATCGACATTCCTCCAGGCGACGAGATCGGTGAGCTGGCCGCGAACTTCAACCGCATGACCGCCGAGATACTGGACGACCGGCGAAAGCTCGAGGAGGCGTCGCGCAAGCTCGGCGAGGCGGAGAAGCTCGCGAGCATCGGCCGCCTGGCGACCGCGCTCGCCCATGAGATTCGCAATCCACTCACGGCGGTCAAGCTCAACATGCAGAAAGTCGCCAAACACCCGGCGTTGAGCTCTCTCGAGCGGGAGCAACTCGGCATCGCCGAGAGTGGACTGCAGCAGGTCGAAAAGCTCGTGAAGGACATCCTCAGCTATGCGCGAGCGCCGACTCTCAAGAAGGCAAGCGTTCGCGTGGAGAACCTGCTGGACGAGGCGCTTCGATTCGTCGAAGAGCCAATCGACGACAAGAGGATACGTACCTTTACCGAGTACGGGGAGCTTGCCCCCATTACGGTGGACGCCGATCAGCTGCGACAGGTCTTCCTCAACATCCTGCTCAACGCTACCGAAGCCGTCTCGCCGGGCGGTACGATTACCGTGCGAACGATAATGAGGGATGGCTCGGCGGTGATCGAGATCGAGGACGATGGTGCCGGCATCGACGTGCGCGATCAGCCTTCGGTGTTCGACCCCTTCTTCACCACCAAGAGCCTGGGCACCGGCCTGGGGTTGACCAACGCCCGTAAGGTCGTGGAACTGCATCGGGGGCGCATCGAGATCGCGAGCGAGCTCGGTGTGGGGACCCGTCTAACCATCACCCTTCCCTACGAACCGGATCCCGACGTGGACGAAACGACGAGCGAGCTTCATGAAATCCATCCTGGTCATTGACGACAATCGGCTGATCCGCCAGACGTTCAAGTCCCATCTGACGAGTGAAGGATTCGATGTCGATCTGGCGGCCGACGGGATCGAGGGGGTGGATGCGTTCAAGCGCATCGAGCCCGATCTCGTCATTCTGGACATCCACCTCCCTGGCATACAGGGAATCGAGGTCCTGAAGCAGATTCGGGAGATCGACCCCAAGGCTTACGTCATCATGATCACCGCCTTCGACGACATGAAGACCACGGTGGAGGCGATGAAGCGCGGGGCGTTCGAGTATATCTGCAAACCCATCGATTACGACGAGCTCCTTCTCAGCATCCGCAAAGCGCAGAGGATGCGAGAGATGGACACCAAGCTCGACTACCTGGTCACCGAAGCATCCCAGGCGTGGAGCATGGACAACATCGTGGGCCGAACACCACAGATGCGTGAGGTCTTCAAGACTATCGGGATGCTCTCCCGAAGTACGACCACGGTGTTGGTACGGGGAGAATCGGGTACCGGCAAAGAGCTCGTCGCTCGCGCGATTCACTACAACTCAGTCAATCGGGACGAGCCATTCGTTGCCGTGAACTGCACGGCTCTGGCCGAAGGGGTGCTGGAGAGCGAGCTGTTCGGGCATGTCCGCGGTGCCTTCACCGGAGCGGTCCGCGATAGCCGCGGCAAGATCGAGATCGCCCAAAAGGGTACGCTCTTCCTCGACGAGATCGGCGACGTTTCCCCCAATCTCCAGGCGAAACTCTTGCGGGTGGTGGAGAATCGAGAGTTCTCGCGAGTTGGCGGCGAGAGGGTTCAAAGGACGGACGCCCGGATCGTCGGAGCCACCAATCGTGACCTGGAAGAGCTGGTTCGCGAGGGGAAGTTTCGCGAGGACCTCTATTATCGGCTGAAAGTCGTGGAGATCCGTCTTCCCCCCTTGCGTGAGCGCCGAGAGGACATTCCCGAGCTCGTTGCCTACCTGCTGGAAAAGGTAAATCGTCACCTTCACACCAACGTGAGAAAAGTCCCCGAGAGCGTCATGGAGAGTCTGACGAACTACGACTGGAAGGGAAACGTTCGAGAGCTCGAGAACTCCCTGACGCGCGCCGTCACCCTGGCGCATGGAGACGTGCTCCTCGCCGAACACCTGCCGCTCGTGAGCCGTGACGGCACGCAGAAAGGCCTCGTTGGCGACGAGCTGACCTCGCTGAAAGACATGGAGAGACGGTACATCGCTCGCGTCTTGCGGCATACTCGCTGGAACAAGTCTCGGGCGAGCGAGATCCTCGGCATTACCCGACCGACACTCGACAAGAAGATAAGGGATTACTCTCTCGTCGATCCTCGCAAGCACCGAGACGGTGCGGGGGACGAGGAGCAGACCCTCAGAAGTATGGGTTGAGATAAGCGCGGTCCGTCACCGGGCGTCTTGGCGCTTCTGGACTAGATGGATTCCATCGCGAATGGTGAGGAGTACGTTGTCGACCCTCGGATCGTCGCGGATGATCTCGTTGAGGCGATGAATGGCACGGCTTTCGTCATCTCGGGGGTCGAGGACTTCACCGCTCCACAGGGCGTTGTCGACCGCGATGAGGCCGCCCGCGCGGACGAGCTCGACGAGCCTCTCGTAGTAGCGCGGGTAGTTCTCCTTGTCGGCGTCGACGAACGCGAGATCGAAGGGTCCTTCGAGCCTTGACAGCGTCTCGAGAGCGGGCCCCATGACGATGCGAATCTTGTGCCCGTCCTCGCTTTCGGCGAAATAGCGGCGCGCCACGGCCTCAGCTTCGGGATTGACCTCGCAGGTGATGAGCTCGCCGTCTTCGGGAAGAGCCGACGCCATCATGAGCGCGCTGTATCCGGTGAACGTACCGACCTCGACGATCCGCCTCGCCTTCGAGATCGACACGAGCAGCCGGAGAAAGTGCCCTTCTTCGGGCCCGGTCAACATCTGAGGCGACTTCATCGTCTCGCGGGTCTCTCTCTCCAGCCGGATCAGAAGCTCGGTCGAAGGGCTCGAATGAGCCTCTACGTAACTCTCGATCCTGGGGTCGACGATGGGCTCCATGGAACTCATCCCACGATCTGCACGACGAAATCGCGTGAACGGGGTCGGGTGTCGAAATCCACGAGAATTACCTGCTGCCACGTCCCGAGAAGGAGTCGTCCCTCGACGAAGGGTACGACGAGAGAGGGACCCAGCATCGCGGCACGCACGTGGCTGTGTCCGTTGTCATCGCCCCATGTTTCGTGGTGACGGTAGGTAAGGGCTTGTGGGTAGAGCCTCTCGAAGGCGGCGGTGAGATCGTGCACCAGTCCCGGCTCGTACTCGATGGTCGTGATTCCTGCGGTGGAGCCGGTCACGAAGACCGTGGCCGTACCCGATTCGAGCTCACAGCCCTTTACCGCTGTCGCGACCTTCGCGGTGATGTCGACGACGTGCCCGTTGCCCTCGGTGCGGATCGAATGACGTATGGTGGTGACGGGCACGGCCAGAGGAGATCATAGCTCAACTCGTTCGGGAACAACGGACGTCCGCGGGGAACAACCTGTCGAGCCAAGCGGGTCATCGCGTCACGCCGGGCAAAAGAAAGCGCGGAGACCTCCGGCCTCCGCGCTTTGGAGTTCTTACTGCAGGTAGTCGTGCAACGCTCGGCGGTTTCCGGCTGCCCGCAACCGGCGAAGCGCCTCGACCTCCAGCTGGCGAACTCGTTCTCTGGTGAGGTTGAGGACCTTGCCGATCTCCTCGAGATTGTATTCGGTGTTGAACCCGATGCCGAACCTCATCCGCACGATGAGCTGCTGTCGTGGAGGCAGAAGCTCGAGCGCAGCCCGAACCTTCTCACGCATGTCCCGATCCAGGACGACCTGCCACGGCGTCTCGGACCGCTCGTCGGACTGCAGCTCCCACCGAGGGCTTCCGTCCTCGACCGCTAGAGCGTCCAACGACTCGAGATGGGGGATGGACTTCATCGCCGTTTCCACCTGATGTTCCTGAACCCCGACCTCTTTCGCGACTTCTTTGATGCTGGGCTCCCGCCCCTGACGCTCCTGGAGCTTGTTCTTGGCGCGCGTCGCGACGCGGACCATTTCCAGCTTGTTGATCGGCACCTTGATGGTGCGAGACTTCTGAGACAGGGCTCGGGTGATGGCCTGGCGAATCCACCAAGTGGCATAGGTCGAGAACTTCAAGTTACGCCTTGGGTCGAAACGCTCCACGGCCTGCATCAGACCGATGTTCCCTTCTTGGACGAGGTCGGAGAGCTCCATCCCCATGTTCTTGTACCGTTTCGCGATCGACACGACCAGACGGAGGTTGCTCTCGATCATCTTAGCTCGGGTCTCGTCAAACTCTTTGCGAGCGGACTGACGACCCGCTGCTCGCTTCTTCTCCTTGAGTGCCGCTTCGGAACGCCGCATCGCCCGAGAAACCCGCTGCTCGTCTTCGCGGTTGAGTAGGGGGTAGCGATGCGTCTCCTTGAGGTACTGGCCAAGAACATCGAGCTCCACCGGCGACTCGTCGCTCTCGCTCGTGTCGACCCAGGCGGGCTCGACGTCGACAACTTCTACGTCGAGTTCCTCTTCCGAGACGTCATGCAACGGTGCTCTCATGGTTGGTTCCTTTCTCGCTTTCAATTGCCTATCTACAAATCTCGTGCCAATATGGGGCAGTTACTGCAAACCTTTATGGCTCCTTGGTTTGAGGCCTATTGACCCGGTTCAAGGCAGGCGGTGCAGTATGGAAACTTTACACCAGGTGTCCACTTTCTGCCCTCTCTGTACGTGATGATTAGTCTTACCATATTAGTCATGTATTGTAAAGTCCCTTAGCTCTATACGGTCGAAGGGGGGTGAAAGTTCCAGACCCGCTTCACGAGGTCTTGTTGACAGCCCGCGGCATAAAGTTACAAACTGGCCGCCGTGAGTGGCTCTTC
>DASPGQ010000349.1 GCA_035620555.1 Vicinamibacteria bacterium | reverse complement strand
CGAGGTGTCCCGTGACGGCGACGGACCTCGAGCGCGAAGTACGCATCGACTCGCGACGGATGGTCGAGGTCGGCGTGTTCTCTTGTTCGGTGGCTGGGCGGAGTCGGGACTTCTGAACGATCTCTGGGTATGGAATGGACGCGAATGGAGCCCGGTGAATGCGCCAGGCCCACCTCCGACCGGAGCGACCCGCTACGCTTACGATGACGAGCACGCCGCGCTCGTCATGTTCGGTGGACTCGTAGACCGGAAGAGTGTCGCCGACACCTGGACACTCCAGGGCTCCGAATGGCAGCGGCTCGATGAGAGGAAGAGCGCACCCGAGGCACGAAACGTTCACGCCATGGCCTATGACGCGAAGCGCGACCGCGTCGTCCTCTACGGGGGGATCGGCGCCGAAGGTCGCCTGGACGACCTTTGGGAGTGGGACGGCGTTTCCTGGCACCGCCTCGGTCCACCGAGGTGACAGATGACGCTATACTCCCCCGCACGCCTGTCGGAGGTCAAAGCGCGATGAGAATGAATCGCTTGGGCTCGGCCCTCGTTGTCTTCGCCGGTCTTTCGGTGTCAATGGGTTGCGACGCCGAGAACCAGGCGGCGCCGGCACCGGATCCTCAAAGGGCGATCGTCAAAGGAGGCGACGATCGCACCGGAGCCTACGATGCCGCGGAGAACTGGTGGAAGCCGGCGCCAGACCACGAAGGGCCATGGACTTGGGGCGAGGTCTCGGGCGTTGCCGTGGACAGCCCCGACCGGATCATCGTGGTGGTGTGGGGGGACCGGAACGGCGATGGCGAGGAGCGAGAGGGAAGCACGAACTACCTCGTGGTCGTCGATCGAGGCGGAAACATCGTGGAGAGATGGACGCAATGGGACTCGCTCCTGAACAAACCCCACCAGGTTTACATTAGTCCCTACGACCCCGAGCGCCACGTCTGGGTCGTCGAGCGCGGTGGCGGCCGCGGGGTCAACATGCAGATCCTCAAGTTCACCAACGACGGGAGCGAGCTGGTGATGCGCCTCTACGATCCCGACCATCCCACGAGCCGCGAAGAGGCGCGGGCGAACCCGCACCCCGGTCCCTATTCCTATGGCGACCCGGCGGTGCTGGCTTTTCTTCCGGACGGAAGCTTCCTTCTGGGAGACGGGTACTGGAACTCCCGTATCGTCAAGTACGACGCCGATGGCGAGTACGTGATGGAATGGGGCCAGCTTGGAAGCGGTCCCGGGCAGTTCGACCTCGTGCACGGGCTCGCGGTGGACCGCGAACATCGCGTCTACGTCGGCGACCGTACGAACAACCGTATCCAGATATTCACCGAGAAGGGTGAGTTCATCGAGGAGTGGCCGGACATTTCCGACCCCGTCGGCGTCTTCATCGACGACAACGATGCGGTCTGGGTGATCTCGGCGAGACTCAACCGGATTCTCAAGTACAACCGGGACGGCGAGCTCCAATACTACTGGGGTGCGTACGGGGGAACGAGGGGCGGCTTTCCCGGTGGCCTGTCGCGTCCCCACCAGCTCGACGTGGACCAGGAGGGTAACGTTTACGTCGCGAGCTGGGACGGCGGGTGGGTGAACAAGTTCGTTCCCAAGCCCGGCGCCGATCCGAAGAAGCTGATCGGAAGGTCCCTGGTACTAGCGAAGAAGTAGCCTTGCGCGAGAGAGTCATTGGCGCATGAAGCCACCGGCGTAGACATCGTCCGGCCCGAGCCTCGTATCGAGCTCGAAGGCCGCGGTGACGAGCTCGATGCTCCTCTCGAGCCGCTCTCGCGTCGCTCGCCCGTAGCCGTGCTCCTTCACGAAGGCCGTATCGATGGCGGCAATCGAAGCGTTCCACTGCGTCCGCATGAGCCCACGGTCCAGGGTCGGATTGTGCTCCAGCAAGATGGTAACCGCCTCATCCGGATGGTCGACGGCGTAGCGCACCGCGCGGGTCGTGGCGGCGGCGAATGCGCGGACTTCCTCGGGGCGTGACGCGATGCGGTCCTCGCGAGCGATCAGGAGATAGCCGAAGACGTCGTAGCCCCATTCGGCGAAGCTCGAGAAATGCACCGTCAGCCCTCGAGGCTCCGTCGCCCGCCGCAAGGTGGGCACGTCGCTATCGATCGAGGCGGTAACGAGATCGGCACGTCCTTGAAGAAGGAGCGGGAAGTAAACGCTCGGGTCCGCCGCTTGCCAGGTCAAGATCGACGGGTCGAGGCCCTCGAGGTGGTAGATGATGGGCAGGATGACCCGCGCACTGTCGGTGACCGACGCCGCGATTCGCTTGCCCGCGATCGATTCGGGCCGCCGATGGGGCGTGAGCGACGCGAGTCCGCTCGTGCTTTCGTCCATGTAGACCCCGAACGCCTTGAGCCCGGCTCCCTTTGCCACCGCCTGCACGAAGGGAGCGGTCTCGGCGATCCCGTAGTCGGCCTGGCCTCCTTCGAGCGCCGCGATCACCGAGCCGCTCCCGGTGGAAGGGAGGATCTCGATGTCGAAGCCCGCTTCGCGATAGAAACCCTTCTCCAGCCCCACGAAGAACGGCGCGTGGCGGCCGAGGAAGACGTAATTCGTCAGAAAGACGATCTCTCTGGGCGCCTCCTGCGCCCGCGAGGAGCGAGCACCTGGCAGGAAGGTGAGGCCAATGATTGCGGCAACCCACCGTATCAAGATAAGTAGTCTTTCAAGTCGAGACCTCGCCAGAGATCGCGCGGGGGCTCGGCGACCTCGGGAAAGCTCGGGTCCAGAGGCTTGGTGGCATCGACCCCCAGCCGGGTGGTCAAGAGCCCGGGTCCCGTGCCGCCCGTCTGCCATGGGAGATAACCCGTCGGATCCACCCGGGACACGTACGAGCCGGGCACGGTGAAGAACGACCGATCGGGCTGGGTCCGAGTCATCAGCGCCCACAGCACCTTGCCGTCATCGTAGATATCGACGTCCTCGTCCACGACGATGGCACATTTGAATCGATAGATGCCGAGGGCCGCGAGCGCGGCATTCACCCCGAGCCCCTCCATCTCCTTTCGGATTTGCACGTAGACTAGGTTCCCCGACCCGCAAACCGGAACGTGGATCGCGACGAGCTGAGGGATGAGCTCCTTGAGCCGAGGAAATAAAGCGCCCTCCATCCCCAGAGAAAAGAGAACGAGGTGCTCGGGTCCGACATTGAAGATGTCGTGAAAGATAGGCGCTTTACGATGAGTGATCGCGGTCACCTCGAACACCCGTGCCGGCTTGGGAGGCGCGTAGTACAGCCAGTAATCGCCGAAGGGCCCGTCATCATGCCAGACCTCCGTTCGGATCTTGCCCTCGATGACGATCTCGGCATCGGCGGGAACGAGCACGTCGACCGTCTCGGCCCGAACGACGTCCACGGGCTCGCCCAGGAGCCCGCCCATGGTCTCGAGATCGAGCTCGCCGAGCTTCCCCCGCTGTTGCGAGGCCATCCCCATCGCGGGGTGATGGCCGATCGCGATCGCGGCTTCGACGGGGAGCCCACGTTCTTCGGCTCCGCGGGTGATCTGAGCGCCATGGCTCAGGGGCGCCAGGTTCATCGTGAGTGCGGTCGACGAGAGCTTCAAGTTCCGGTAGATTCCTCCGTTCACAACGCCCGAAACCGGATCGCGCATGAAAGTCACGCCCGAGGTGAGATAGGCTCCGGCGTCCTTGGCGCAGTGGGTGATGAGCGGCAGCCGATCCAAGGACGCGTCATCACCGGTGAGGATGACGTCCTTGACGGGACCCTTCTCGACTCTTCGTGGTGGCAGGCGGCGAGTCGATGCCTCCGCGAAGCGGGTGACGACCTCGCCGGGTGTCGTATCGAGCGCGAGGGCGAGGTGTTTCTTGCTCGCGAAGAGATTGGCCACGACCGGCATCTTGTGGCCCGCGACCCGGTTGAAAATGAGGATCGGGAGTGAGCCCTCCGACTCCAGACGTTTCTGAACCGCGGAAAGCTCCCACTTCGGGCTCA
>DASPGQ010000348.1 GCA_035620555.1 Vicinamibacteria bacterium | reverse complement strand
CACCCCAGCTTACGGGAAGCACCAGAAGGGCGAAGCCGATACCCAAGGCGCGGTGAACGAAGCTCACGAGCCCGATTTGGACCACGAAGCCAATTGCCGACAGGTAGGCGGTAATGCTTCCCAGAAAGCCCGTGACCGCGTCTTCCGTCTGAACGAGCTCTTCCGCGGCGGAGTTGAGCTGCTGGTCCAGAGTGAGCCCACCCAGAGCACCGAATCCGATCAGAAGCGCGATGAGTCGTAAATGCTTCGAATCTCGGAGCATTTGAATGGCTTCCTTGCCGCTGACCGTTTCCGGCGCCACCGTGGACGACGAGCCCGCGCGCTCGGCCGGCACTTCCCCGCGCTCGATTCGAACGACGATGAAGAAGCAGAAGAACAGGATCGCCGCACTGAAGAGCAGCAAGTTATCGGTTCCTACGCGTTCGGCAAAGAAGGCCGTCAGTACGGCACCGGTCAAGCCTCCGAGGCTCGCCCCGCCGCCGATGAACCCAAAAATCCGCTTCGCCTGGCGCGGATCGTAGATGTCGTTGGCCAGCGTCCAGAACTGGCTGATGAGAAAGATCCCGAGGAGCATGCGACCCCAGAAGTAGAGGGCCGCCGAGACCCAGGCTTGGCCCGTCTTCAGGAGAAACCAGAACCCGACGAGCACGGCGACGACGAGGAGCTGCGTCCCCGGCAGGACCCAACGCCTCGGTATCTTCCCCACGAGGCGGCCGTAGTACTGAAGAATGACACCCAGCGTGAGACCTGCGACGAGGTACACCCAAGGAAGGTTGTCGGCGCCGAGATCGGAAATGAACTTCGACGTGGCCGCCGGCCTGATATTGTTGTAGGCCGTCATCGCCAGGAAGGAGTAGGCGAACATCAGGACCCCGGTAAGGGTCTCGCCTTCGCGGAAGGTGACGACGGGCGAGAGGAATCTCCGGACTGCGGAATCGCTCATGGCTCGAGGCCTGCCCGTGCGCGCGCATCGTACGCGAAGCACCCCAACGAATCAACGCGCATTTCCGAACAATCCGATTGGTTCACCACGTCCAACCTCTTTCCCTCGTGATAGATTTCTACCAAGGAGTCGAGCCCTTGAGCCTGCCGTCTCTTTTCTCGCTAGCTCTCTTCGCGAACGTTTATTCCTACTTCCACCTCGACGTCTTCACCAACGAAACGCTGAGCGGAAACCAGCTCGCGGTCTTTCTCGAGCCCGGAGGGCTCACCGCCGAGCAGATGATGGCCATCACGAGAGAGATGGCCTTCTCCGAGACGACCTTCGTCTTCCCTTCCGAGGTCGATGGCACGTCGTTTCGGGTGCGCATCTTCGCCAATAACCTCGGCCGGGAGATCGAGGTGGCCGGTCATCCCACCATCGGAACGGCGTTCGCGCTCGCCCACGCCGGGCTCATCGCTCCGGGAACGGAGCGGACCGTCTTTCAGCTCGGGATCGGACCAACGCCGCTCGAGCTTACCTGGAAGGGAGACGAGCTCGAGTTCGCCTGGATGCGGCAGCGTCCGCCCGAGTTCGGCGGCAAAATCGAGGACCTCGCGGCAGTCGCGGACGCGCTCGGAGTCGAGGCGGAGGCGATCGAGACGACGGGGCTTCCCGTGCAGCAGGTGTCCTGCGGCGCTCCGTTCATCATCGTGCCCATGAAAGACCGCGGTGACATCGACCGTGCTCAGATGGATCGTGCCGCGATGGGAGAGCTCATCGATCGCTCGGGCCTGGTCCGCCGCGGCGTCATGATCTATACCAGCGATCCCGGCGAAGACGGCGCCACGGTCTATAGTCGAATGTTCGGATTCGGTGTCGTCGAGGACCCCGCGACCGGCAATGCGAGCGGACCTCTGGGCTCGTACCTCGTGCGCTACGGGGTCGTAAGCGCTGACGGTGCTCAGCACATCGTGAGCCGGCAAGGCGTCAAGATGGGCCGCCCGAGCCGGGTCCACGTCCGTGTCGTCACCGTAGGTGACACGATCACGGAAGTCGCCGTCGGCGGAAGCTCCGTGCTCGTCGGAGAAGGAACCGTACGGGTCCAGGAATCGCGCTGATTTCCTGGTAGCGGTCGGCAAGTCGAGCCGCCGATCCCCACACGGGATCCCGCTCTCGACCATACGTTTTGCCCGAGGCGCGATCTTGTCCTATCCTTGAATCAACAAGACCAACAAACCACCAATTCGATTTTGAGTTTTTCCTGATCTGGAAACCTTTGGCTCCGGAGTCTCGAACCTTCCGAATCCGTACGTTGGCTGTCGCCTGCACGCTCTTCGTATCGACCGTTTCCGACGCCGTCAGCCAAACCGCGAAACCCGCACCGGGGTCGATGGACGAGATCGGATCGCTATTCCAGCAGAGCGAGCGATATCGCCTGTCCGAACCGAAGCGGGCCATCGCACATGCCGAAGGCGGTCTCGCCCTGGCCCAGGAGATGGACGATACCGAGTGGATTGCGAAGCTCTCGATGCAGCTCGGCCATTTATGGAGTGCCCAGGGAAAACGCAACGCATCGTCGCGCCACTACCTCATGGCGCTTCGATGCTACGAAGCGCTCGACGACTTCCATAACACGACCAGCGCGCTGAACGCGGTGGGGGTCGATTACTACTTCATGGGCTACCATCACCTGGCTCTCGAGTACCTTTTACGGGCAGTCAAAAACCGCGAGCAGCAGGCAGACAAATATCTGCTGGCCCAGGCGCTCAATAATCTCGGGCTGGTGTATCTCGGCATCCAGGACTATCAGGAGGCCGCGGATCTCTTCTCTCGCTCGCTCGAGCTCAAACGCGAAGTCGGCGATGAGCTGGGAGTCAGCCGCACCCTCTCTAATCTGGGCTATGCGCACCACCACCTGGGAAACTATGAGCTGGCGCTCACCCATCAAGACGAAGCGATCGAGCTTCGTCTGTCTGTCGGTGACGAGGATGGAACCGCCTACGCACTCAGCATCGTGGGCCACGTTTACAAAGCACTCGAGCGCAACGATGAGGCGGCGGACGCCTACCAGCGATCCCTTGCGCTCTATCGCCGGGCATCCGATGAGCGTGGGGTGGTCGAGGTGCTGAACAACCTGGGGGAGATACTGCAGAGGACGGGGGATCTTACGGGCGCGGAGCGCAGCTACCAAGAAGCGATTCGGCTGAGCGAAGACATCGGCGACCGTCGTTATTCGGGCGAGGCCCACGCGCGGCTCGCGAGCGTGCTCGAGGAGCGCGGTGAGTTCGAGGAGGCGCTCGAGATGTTCAAACAGAGCCGGATCATCGAGAACGAGATCTTCAACGATCAGAGCTTTGGGCAGATCGCCGAGATGCGACTCCGCTATGGCGAGGAACGACGAGACCGCGAGCTGGATCTGCTGCGGCGCGACAACGCCATCCAGGAAATGGAGCTTTCCCAGCAGCGCCTGCAGCGAAATGCGCTGATGGCGGGGCTGATGCTGGTGACGTTGATCTCGGGGTTGTTCCTGGTGCTATACAGCCAGAATCGGTCCACCGGTCGCGCTCTCGCCGTGAAGAACACCGTGATCGAGCAGGCGAACCGGGAGCTTCAATCCGCCTATGAGCAACTGATGGCGGCGCATCAACGTGCAGAGCTCCTCGCGAGACAAGACACATTGACCGGCCTTGCAAACCGCCGGGGCTTTACCGAGGCCCTGGAGCGCGAGCAGGCACGCGCGGCCCGATCGGGCAAGAGGTTCTCCGTGCTGTTGGGGGACCTGGACTCGTTCAAGTCCATCAACGATAGCTATGGGCACGACGTTGGAGACCAAGTGCTGACACAAGTCGCCGCGCGGCTCGACGGGCGAATTCGTGAGCAGGACTTCTGCGCACGCTGGGGCGGCGAAGAGTTCATCATTCTACTAGCCGAGACCGATATCGAAGGCGCCCGGGTGCTGGCCGAGCAGCTCCGCATGCACATCGCGGCAAAGCCCGTCGAGTACGAGAGCGCCGAGATTCCGTTAACCATGACGTTCGGTGTCGCCAACTACAACGGTACCGATTTGGAAGAGCTCGTGAGCCGTGCCGACGCGGCGCTCCTTCACGGCAAGAGTCATGGCAAGAACTGCGTCGTCGTTCGCCCGGCAGAAAATTCGATGTCTCACTCGAGGGGTTGAGCCGACGACTTTTCGAAGGGGACGCGTTTCGGCGCGGAAGCAATTCCCGGCGCGGTTTCGTGCGTTGAGACTCGAGACCATCAGCGAGAGGTTGAAGATGAAGGCTCCGGAGGAAGGTCGCCACGCGCTCGGTACACCTCTCCCATGCCGCCGAGAAAGTGGGTAGGGTCGAAACTGGTGACGACCATCATTCGTCACCCTTGCGGAGGAGATGAGAGGTCGGGTCCAACAATAACAACCTCGAGCTTCAGGACTTCGCCCCCTAGCTCACCTTCGACTCCTATCGGCACCGGCTTCCCGTTTTTTTGCCGGCACGGTGTATTGCTGCTAGTCTGTGACACAGGATGACTACGGAGACTCGGCAGCTGGAGCGCACCATCGATGCATTGGTCAACGACTATCGCGACCGGTGTCTCTGGTTTCTGCGACCGGACTTCTACCCCAAGACCCTAGACCAGAAGCTGCGAGTCTTGAAGTACATCCGGCGGTATGGCGACAAGACCGCGTGCCGCAGAGCGGCCGACGCAAAGCGATGGCTCTTACAGAGTTCCAGCGAAACGTCTGCCGCGAGCTAGCGCGCAACCGAATCGACGCTCTGCATCGCTGAGGCAGGTCCTCCGCGTCCCAACGCGCGATGTCCTCGTTGCTATACATCGTCAACTCGACGACCGCAGCCGGCCTCAGGATTAGCGAGCCGTCCCGCTCTTCGAGCGTCACGACCCCACCTTCTTTGATACCGAGCCGATGCCGAAGCTCGGCGGGAAGCGTGATTTGCCCTCGAGGCGATACGATCACTGTGCTCTTGGAATCCGTCATTTCTGATATACAGTCTATCCGTAATTCAGTAAGAACTCGGACGCGCGTTCGGTTACCGCGTCACGGGAAGCCAACGGGGATTGCTGTTGCCCGCCCCATCCGTGGTCAAGCGCGTCACATCCGACCCATCGGGGCGAACGATATAAATCTCCGGTCCCCCGTCACGCTCGGAGCGGAAGACGATCCACTCACCGTCGGGCGACCAGGCCGGTGCCAGATCCGGCGCATCGTGCGTCGTCACCCGCGTCGGGCTCGAGCCATCGGCGGCGATCACGTAGATCTCGGCGTTGCCATCTCGATCGCTGCTGAAGGTGATTTGCGCCCCATCCGGGGACCAGGAGGGGTAACGGTCGTCCGCCGGATCGTCAGTCAAGCGGATGACGTTCGACCCGTCTGCGTTCATCACGTAGATGTCCATGGCTTCGCTTCCCGGCTCGTCGCGGTTGGAGTAGAAAGCGATCCGGTCGTCCACGGGTGAGAAGAAGGGGTGACTGTCCTCGTGCTCGTTCTCGGTCAGACGCGTCGCGTTCGTTCCGTCGGAGTCCATGACGTAGATCTCGACGTTGCCGTCGCGGTCCGAATCGAACGCGATGCGCGAGCCGTCGGCCGAGAACGACGGGTCGATGTCGGTCGAAGCGTGAGAGGTCAGGTTCGTCTGTCCCGAGCCATCCCGGTTCATCACCCAAACGTCTGGGTGTCCATCCCGGTCGGAGCGAAACGCGATTCGTGAGCCGTCCGACGATGCCGTGGGATGCCGATCATTGAATCCCCGCGCTCCGTTCCCCGTCAGGTTGCGGGCGTCGGAGCCGTCCTGGTTCATCACCCAGACGTCCACCGCTCCCTCGCGCTCGGACTGGAAGAGGATGCGCTGTGCGGTCTCCTGCCCTTCATCGGGCGCTTCAGCCAACGGTGTTTCCTCGGGAGCCGAACAACCCGGAAGAGCGAGAAGTGCGAGCCAGAATCCGACTCCGGTGACAGCGGCCAGGACCTTCATGTTCCGCATGGCGAGACCTCCAATTCCCGCCGCGAGCATACACCGGCTATATGGCGAAGGCGGACGGGGACGATGAGTTGCCCACAATCCGATACGCGTCGTAACATCGCGTCGACGTGTCGTTCGCCGCGGGCCACAAGCTGGCGCACTACGAGCTCATCGGGCTCATCGGGCAAGGCGGAATGGGCGAGGTCTATCGAGCGCGCGACGGCAAGCTCGGTCGCGACGTAGCCATCAAAGTCCTGCCCTCGGAATTCTCCGATAATCCCGACCGCCTCGCCCGTTTCGAGCGCGAGGCGAAGGTGCTCGCGTCGCTCAACCACCCTAACATCGCCTCGATCTACGGTTTCCAGGAAGCCGACAACCGGCGCTTTCTGGTGCTGGAGCTCGTGGAGGGGGAGGACCTCTCGCAGCGGCTCGAGCTCGGACCCGTCCCAATTAACGAAGCCATCCAGATTGCCGGACAGATCGCCGAGGCTCTCGAGGAGGCCCACGAGAAGGGCATCGTTCATCGCGACCTCAAGCCGGGCAATGTGAAGCTCACGCCCGACGGCAGGATCAAGGTACTCGACTTCGGCCTTGCCAAGGCGTGGACCGTCGATCCCGGCTCGGGTGTGGCGGCGGACCTGTCGCAGTCGCCGACCATCACCCGTATGGGGACGCAGGCGGGCGTCATCCTGGGTACGGCGCGGTACATGTCCCCGGAGCAGGCCCGGGGCAAGTCCGTCGACAAACGTACTGACGTCTGGGCGTTCGGTGTGGTTCTGTTCGAAATGCTCACGGGCCGGGAGCTGTTCACGGGAGAGACGGTCACCGACGCGCTCGCGGCCGTCCTTACAACTGAGATCGACCTTGGCGCGCTACCCGTCGCGACGCAGCCCCCCATCCGGCGTCTCTTGCGTCGCTGCCTCGAGCGCAATCCGAAGAATCGTCTGCACGACATCGCTGACGCTCGCATCGTGATCGACGAGGTGCTCTCAGGCAGGAGCGAGGAGTCCGCCCCGGGCGCCCTCGCGCGACGCTCCGGCGTTCGCTTTACTCTCCCTCTCGCGGCGGCGGCGCTCGCGGCCGTCCTGGGAGCGCTCCTCGTGCTTGCCACGCGTCCGGACCGGCTGCCGCCCGAGCCGGTGCGCACTCGGCGGCTGACCTTATCGGGTCATGATCAGCAGCCCTCGGTCTCTCCCGACGGCCGTTTCGTAGCCTTCGCCTCGACCCGGGACGGCGTCTCCCAGATCTGGCTCAAGCAGATAGAAGTAGGCGGCGAGCAGAGACTGACCGAAGGAGCGGACTTCCGTCCCCGCTTTGCCCCCGATGGCAACAGCGTAGGCTTCCTGCACGAGGACGAGCCAGGCCGCTACGACCTCTATCGGACGGCTCTGCTCGGCGGTCAGCCGGGCAGGCTCGTGTCGAACGTCAACGACTTCGACTGGTCACCGGACGGACGTTCGGTCGCGTTCACCCGTCAGCTCAACGACGTCGGTCGCGAGGAAGTCTGGATCCTGGGGGTAGTGGAGGTCGACGACGCCGCGCGGGAACGGACCCTGCTCGAGCTGAAAGGGTGGATCCTGCTCGGCCCGCGCTGGCGTCCGGACGGCGGCCGGATCGCCGTCACCCGGGGAGGATTGAGCAACTCCTCCGGTGGATGGAGGCTACTGCTCGTCGACCCGACGACCGGAGCGAGCGAGGACCTCGCGGCTAGCGACGGATTCGGCATGATCTCGAACAGCGCCTGGGACCATCGCGGCATCGGGCTCCTCTTCGCGGCGTCACCGAACAACATCGGCGACCTGACCGGAGCCCCCGCCGCGGTTCGTCTCCTCGTGCCAGGAGCCGCTCCGAGAACCCTTTTCTGGAGCTCGGGGCTCTTTCCACAAGGCGGCCTCCCCCCTCAACCCACGGTGTTCTCAATCCTGGGGTCGAATCGACTCATCTTCGATGCCTTCGAGCAGAGCCAAGAGCTCCGCGAGGTCGATCTCGTCAATGGAGCCACCCGTCAGCTCACCCGCACACTCGCCACTGATCGGCAGCCCGCCTACTCTCCGGATGGACGCTTCGTCGTCTTCTCGTCCAACCGCACCGGCAACCTCGATATCTGGCTCCTCGATCGGGAATCGCGAGTGCTGCGCCAGCTCACCGACGACGCGTCTCAGGATTGGGACCCGGGGTTCACCGCGGACGGCCGACGAGTGCTGTTCAGCTCCTCGCGCGGCGGCAATCTCGAGATCTGGAGCATCGACCTCGACGGGAGCAACGCCCGTCAACTGAGCGACGACGGCGTCAACGCGGAGAATCCGACGATGACCGCTGAGGGACATTGGGTGGTCTACTCCTCGGGCAACCCGGACCATCCGGGTCTATACCGTGTCCGTTCCGACGGTTCGGAGGTATCACGGATCACCACGGGAAGCCACACCACGCCCGAGGTCTCACCCGACGGGCGCTGGGCGTTGTTCGTTTCAACGACGGGATTCTCGGCCAGGGTTCAGTTCGTGGAGATCGAGACCGGCCGCCTGGCTTCGGCGGCCATCGACCTGGGCTCTACGATGAGGACGACGAGCATCTCACTCGGCCGCGGGCGCTGGACGCGGAAGGGAGCCGCGCTGGCCTATGCCGGGATCGACGATCGGGGGCGCACCGGCATCTTCGAGCAGGACTTCGATCCCGACCACGACACCTCCGCGACCCGGCGACCGCTAGCGGGCTTCTTCGACGATATGCAGACCGAGTCCTTCGGAGTCGCCCCCGACGGCTCGACGGTCACGCTCGCCGTGATCCGTGAGACCCGTAGCCTCATGCTCGCCGAGGGTCTCCCCGACGTTCCCCCGTGACCGACCCGACCTGCTAGAATTCACGTCGTGAGCAACCGGGGTCGAGCAGCAAGCTCTACGAACCGACAATTGCCCCGCGGGGCGACCAACACACAGGAGACAACCATGTGCAACGACCTGACCGCGAAAGACGTTGAGGAATATCTTCGTCGTAACAGCGTCACCCGGCGCGATTTCACGAAGATCGGCTCGAGCGCAGTCATTGCGATGATGTTGCCGCCGGTGGCTAACGCGCTCGACGTCGTCGAGGACGATGTCCTGGTCCCGACGCCAGACGGGGAGTCCGATTGCTATTTCGTACGCCCGGCGAGCGGCGCGCATGCTGGCGTCATCGTCTGGCCCGACATCGTCAGCATCCGTCCCGCATTTCGCGCGATGGGGAAACGCCTCGCCGAATCCGGTTACTCCGTGCTGGTCGTCAACCCCTACTACCGGACTCACAAAGGACAGATCGTTCCCGACGGGAAGGGTTTCCGCGACCCTGGCATTCGCGAGATGTTGATGCCGCATGCGGAATCGCTGTCGCCGGATACCTGCGTCACCGACGGCCGCGCCTACGTCCAATGGCTCGACAAGCAGAAATCGGTCGATACGAATCGCAAGATTGGCACCACGGGCTACTGCATGACCGGCTCCTACGTGATGCGGCTCGCGGCGGCCATTCCCGAACGCATCGGCGCGGGTGGCTCGTTCCACGGCGGCGGGCTCGCAACCGACGAAGAGGACAGCCCGCATTTGCTCGCGCCGAAGATGAAGGCCGCCTTCCTCATCGCCATCGCCGCGAACGATGACGAGCGGCGGCCGGAGGAGAAGACGCGCTTGCGGGAAGCGTTCGAGGCGGCGGGCGTCGAGGCCGAGATCGAGGTCTACGAAGGCACCCTGCACGGATGGTGTCCCCCGGATTCCGCGGTATACAACGAGGCACAGGCCGAGCGCGCCTGGGGGAGGCTGCTCGCGCTGTTCGAGCGCAGGTTGTCTTGAAGATTCAGGAGCGTAGCCCGACCCCTGACTTTGCCCAAGTCCTTTGTATTCATGGAGCCGGCGAGAGGATTTGAACCTCCGACCTGCTGATTACGAATCAGCTGCTCTACCACTGAGCTACACCGGCCCGCGTCAGGTGGGGCGTTTCCGCGGAAACGTTTTAGGCTAGACCACACCCCGAGAGGTGTCAAGGTGCTCAGAACAGGCGGACGGTGGCGCCGACGGTGACCTCGGTGCCGGTGGGAGTTTCGGCGCTTCCGGGGAAATTCAGGCCCTCGGAGGCGGTGTGGTAGCGAGCGTCGAAGCGGAACCCGAGCCAGGTGAGGCTGGGAAGCCAGAACTTGACACCACCGCCGAAGCTCACGTCCGTGGCCTTGACCTTATCGATATCGCCGAGCGGGCTCGACGGCGTCGTGTCGAGCCTGCCGAAGCCGGCGGTGGCGTAGGGGACGACGCCCGCCCGAGTCGGCACTTGAAAGACGATGCTTCCATTCCAGAAGAGCTGGTCCGCCTCGAATTGCCCGCCGAGGTCGACGTTGCCGACTTCGATGTCGTCGACGGCAAAGGAGTAGGCGTTCGTTCCCGTCGAGAGGTTGAACTCGGCGGCGATGTTCCTGGTGAAGGCCCACGAAGCCCGAAGGCCGAAGAGCTTGCCGAAGTCGATGTTTCCCGCCGTTCCGCT
>DASPGQ010000347.1 GCA_035620555.1 Vicinamibacteria bacterium | reverse complement strand
GCTCTGGTGGCTGGATCGGCTTCGAGTGCGGCACGAACGTTCCGGCGAACGTCTTCATCCGCGGGGGCGGGATCGGGGTCCACCTCGATGCGATTCACGACCGCGCGAACACCCTTTACGGTTCGGGCGATGCTGGCCGCCCGCTCCTTCGCAAGCAAATTGTCCACCGTTCCGTTGAGCGTCACGATCCCATCGGCGGCGGACAGGTCGATGTCGTTCCAGGGCACGCTGGGATCGAGGAGCAGTTGGTCCTCGATCGCGCCCTGGATGTTTACATCCTCGAGGTCGCGATTGCCTCCGAGGGCGTGAGCCGGAACGCAACAAGCGATCCACGTCAGTGCAAGCCAGGTCCTCCCTTTGGACCTCAGTAATCCTCGCACATCGACATGAGTCGTCATTTGTTTGCCTCCTGTTCCTGTTCGACGCCGTGAGCCTACGAGGCTCGCATGTTTCGGGTCTCGAAGTACTCGATCAGCTCGTCGATATGCTCCGCGTAACGGTAGATGCTCTTGATACGCAGCTCGTAGTGTTCGATCGCGTGGAGTCGTTCGACGCTGGTGACATCTTTCAAGTGCTCGTGCCCCGCCTCCAGTTGGGCGTCCATGGCCTTCGTCAAGCTGGCCAATTCCGCGATAACGTCTTTCTGCCAGCCCTTCGCATCGGCCGCAGCCTGAAGCTTGGGAACCAATGCGCCGGCGGTGTTGAAATGGTCCTTGATTCCGGTCCACTCGTACTCGGTGCTCGAAAGTGTATAGCGGTTCGGCCACTTCACCATCTGCTCCAGCTGGGCGGCGTGCTCGGATATCGCAGCCATCTCGATCTCCATGTCACGGAGAAGTTCCATCATTCCTTCGCGGTCAGGGTTGATCGCGTTGTGACCGATCCGGCGCCCAACAAGATCGCCAGGCCCGCTACCGGTGTCACAATCCAATTTCTCCAATTCATTCCTTTCCTCTTCCCGTTTTCCCGTTAGTACGTCAGTACGTCAAGTCGTGGCTTGGTTTTGCTTCGGTGGCGACGATCCGTGTCTCGAGAGCGTCGTAGGCTTCCTTGATTTGCTCCAGGGCTCGTTCGGTCTCGGAGCGGAGGCGTTCCAGATCGTCTTCGCCGGCGACGCGGGCATTCTCCAATCGAGCGTCGAGATCGCTCATGAGCTGGTCCAGGTGGACGAACTCGGAAGTGAAGTCCTCGTCCGTCGCATCGGCCTTGGAGCGCAGCTCGCCGATGTCTATTTCGAGCTCGGCAAGCTCGAGGGCGATGGCCTGCTCCAAGGTTTCCTTTTGAGCCTGTAGCGTTCCTGCGAGCTCCCCTGCATTAAGTGACTCTTCTTTGGTCTCTGGCTGGCCCGCTGGGGGTCTACAAGACGCGGCGGCAAGGAACATTACCACCCCGGCAAACCACGGCTTCTTCCAACTCATTGCATGCTCCCGATGTTGGCTATGTTCTCTCGACCGGAATACAAAACCAATCAGCCGTTTACCGTAATTCTCCATCGGGGGGCTCCGGTATCCCGGTGCTACGGGATCTGCCTAGTAAGGCGCGCAAGAAGACCGAGAGCCAGAACCGGTCGATACAGCCCGAACCCATTTATAGTGCCATTCCGTTCCGGTCGAGGTTCAGCGTCAGCGCCGATAAACGTGCGTGCCGTGACCCAGAAAGACTTCGGCCGCCTCCATCACCGTTTCGGAGAGCGTCGGATGTGGATGGATGGAGAGCTCGAGATCCTTTGTGGTGGCGCCCATCTCGATAGCCAGGACCGTCTCCGAGACGAGCTCGCCCGCTCCCGGCCCGGCGAAGCCGGCACCGAGCAAACGCCCGGATTCCGGTTCGACGATGAGCTTGGTGAGTCCTTTGGCGCCTCCTAGAGTGGTTGCACGGCCCGAGGCTTCCCACGGGAATCGTGCGGTCTCCACGTCGATTCCCTCTTCCTTGGCCTCTTCTTCCGAGAGCCCGCACCAGGCGATTTCGGGGTCGGTGAAGACGACGGCGGGAATCGCTCGCGGCTCGAACGCGGCCGCTTCGCCGGCGATGACGTCGGCGGCCACTTTGCCTTCATGTGACGCTTTGTGCGCGAGCATGGGTTCTCCGGCGATGTCACCGATGGCGAAGATGGATGGCTCTGCGGTCCTGCGCTCTGGAGAGACCGCGAGGAAACCATCGTCACCGATCTGAACTTTCGTTCTACCGAGACCAGGAATGTCGGTGTTCGGAGAGCGGCCCACGGCGATCAGCACTTTCTCGAATCGTTGCTCTGTCTCCTCCAGGTCTTCTCCCTCGAGGCTGACTCGAATCCCGTCGTCCATCTCCCGCAGCCGCTCGACCTTCGTCCCGAGGAGCACCTGGTCGAAGCGCTCCTTGACGCGTTTTTCGAGCACGCCCACCAGATCCCGATCGACACCGGGAAGGAGACCCTCGGTCATCTCGACGACGCTCACGCGGCTTCCGAGGGACGCATAGACCGAACCGAGCTCGAGCCCGATATAGCCGCCGCCGACCACGAGTAGAGACTTCGGGACCTCGTCGAGCGCGAGCGCCCCGGAAGAATCCAGGACGCGAGGGCTTTCGATCCAGAGATTGGAAGGTCGCATCGGCTTCGAACCCGTGGCGAGAATGATGTGCTCGCAGGCTATAGTCTCCTTCGTGTCGCCGCCGGTGTCGACCTCGAGCGTGTGAGCGTCGGCGATTCCCGCCAGACCACGGACATAGCGAACATCCCGCCTCCCTCTCAAGTCACCGAGTCCCCGGGTGAGCTTCTCCACGACTCGCGCTTCGAAACCGCGCAGGGCCTCGAGATCGATCTCGGGATCGGCAAAACGAATGCCCCATTCGGCGGCCGCCCGGGCGTCGTCGAGAACCTTGGTCACGTGGAGCAACGCCTTGGATGGAATGCAGCCGCGGTAGAGGCATACGCCTCCGGGATTCTCCTCGGGGTCCACGAGAGCCACCGAAAGACCGTGGTCCGCGGCGCGAAAAGCGGCGGCATAGCCTCCGGGTCCGCCCCCCACCACGGCCACTTGGACGCGATCGTTCGACTTGGTCATGGAATGCTTCCTTCCAAGGACAGCAAGAACGGATCTTCGAACACCTCGGCGACGAACCGGAGGAACCGCGCCGCATCGGCGCCATCGATGACCCGATGGTCGTAAGAAAGAGAGAGCGGCAGCACCAGCCGGGGCTCGAAGCCGTTGCCGGTCCACGACGGCTCTCGCCGGCTCCGCGACAATCCGAGAATCGCGACCTCCGGCCAGTTGACGACGGGGGTGAACGAGGTCCCCCCGATGCCGCCGAGGTTGGTGACGGTGAACGAGCCGCCCTGCATGTCGTCTGGCGAGAGCTTGCCGCTTCGGGCGCGTTCGGCCAGCGCGGTAACCGCCGCGGCAATCTGACCCAGGCTCAGCCGATCGGCGTTGCGAACGACGGGCACCACGAGCCCGCGCTCGGTGTCCACGGCGACGCCGATGTGCCGATACTCCTTGACGATGATTTGTTCGTTGGCGATATCGAGAGAGGTATTGAACCTTGGGAATCTTCGCAGCGCCACCGCCGCGACGTGGATGGCGAGGGCGGTCAGCGTAAGCTTCCCTCCGGCATCCTCGACGCGTTTGGCGTGTCGT
>DASPGQ010000346.1 GCA_035620555.1 Vicinamibacteria bacterium | reverse complement strand
CCGGAGCGACGCGTGCGGATCGAAGTCGGCTACGGTCTCGAGCCGGTGATTCCCGACGGGTTGGCCGGAAGGATCATCCGGGAACGCATCGCACCCGCCTTCCGCGAGGAGAGATTCTTCGATGGGCTGAGCGCTGCCGTGGACGGCCTCGAGCTCGCCGCCCGTCGTGAGTATCCCGAAGCTCCTGCAGAGCCCCGCGTGTCGACGCCGGGGGTTGGCATCGGAGTCCTGTTCTTCATCTACTTCGTGCTCGGGGTTCTCGGAAACGCGATGGGTATCGTACTGGCGATGATTGGCGGCGCGTTCGTCTTCCGGCTCCTGGGAGGGAGCCTGGCCGCGGCCCTCGGTTGGTGGGCCTACGCGTTGGGAGCGTTATTCGGGCTGATTGCGGTGCTCATAGTGCGAAGCAGTGGACGGCGAGGGAGCTGGACGACGGGCGGTCATTCGGGGGGGTACGGTGGAGGCGGATTCGGAGGAGGAGGTTTCGGTGGGGGTGGATTCGGCGGAGGCGGAGGCGGGTTCTCCGGTGGCGGAGGACGATCGGGCGGGGGAGGAGCGAGCGGAAGCTGGTGAGTGACGTGAAGGTTCCCAGAGGACTCCGTGCCTTCGTGAGTCCCGAGTCACTGGATGCCATCGCCGAGGCGGTAAAACTGGCGGAGAGCCGGACGTCGGGCGAGATCGTCGTCCACATCGTGCGCAATCTTCTGCCCCTCGAAACGTCCCGAAAGCGTGCACAGCGGGCTTTCTCCGAGCTCGGCGTGGATCAGACGACCAACCGGAACGGGGTCCTGCTCCTTGTGGTGATGAAGAAGCGCCGGTTCGAGATCGTCGCCGACGAGGGAATCGATTCGAAGGCTAAGCCCGTTCCATGGAAAGAGATCGCAAGCTCCCTCTCCGAGGGCATCCGGAAGGATGGGTTCGCGAAAGGTATCTGTGCCGGCGTCGAGCAGATCGGGCAGGTGCTAGCCGCACACTTCCCGAGCTCTGGAGCGGACAAAAATGAACTGCCAGACCGGCCCTCGGTCGTGCCCGACTGAGCGGGGCTCCCGGTCTCGTGGAACCTCGGCTTAAAACTGTCGCCTTGGCAGTTCGCGGGTGAAGGGCTCGAGCTCCTCGTCGTACGGGACACCGTCCGCCTGAGCCTCGTGATACAGGCCCTCGGGGACGTCTCTCGGTGGTTCGGCGGGCTCGCTTCTCTCCCAATTCGTCATGGTCTCAAATCCTGGTGCAGACATCAGTATAGGTTTAGGTTTTTCTTTTAGCAAGTTTCATACCAAGTGCGTGAAGTCCCTTTTGGCGCGGCTTTTTGACGGGATGACCGACCGGTTGGTGGGAAAAAACTACATAGTTGTAAAGAATTTGGCATACTTGTCACTGGAAAACTCGACGGAGGCGGACGTGTACGAGGTTCGCTACGAGCTGATAGGTTGGGAATTGTTCTTTGCAGAGATCGAGGCAGGCGCTCTCGATCGCGCTTCGCTTGGAGAGAGGAGGCGATCGGTGTCCGCGGAGGTTCGGCGCGTTCTGAAGCTCGAGTCGCTCTCGGCCCATCCGGCCGTTTCCAGTATGAGGCGCCTGTTCAAGGAGGTTGGTTGCGATCCGTCCCGGTACCGTCCGGCCTCCGAAGCTCTCCTGAGAAGGATCCTGAAGGGGGAGGAGATCCCGGAGATTCTTCCTATCGTCGATTTGAACAATTGCCTGTCGGCGGCTCTCGCGGTCCCTTGTTGCGTCATGGCTGAGGGGAGTTTCGAGCCTCCCTTCGTTCTCCGCTCTGGCCGCGAGGGAGAGAGCTACGAGTCGTTACGCGGCCCGTTCCGGCTGGACAACAAGCCCGTCCTCGCGGATGGATTCGGCCCTTGCGACGCACCCATCACCGGAAACGAGCGGGTCAAAGTCGTGGCCGAGACCGAGCGCGCGACGCTCGTTGCGTATCTCCCCCAAGGCGTCGTAAGCGGCGGCGATGCTCGACAAATGCTCGAGGACCTACTGTCTGGGCAGCGCTTCGTCCAAACGGGTTGACAAAGATTGCGAGATGAGCGACTGTGAAGCTGTATTCCATTCCGTCCGGACGCGTTCCGGGCGGCGGCTCCACGCCGGGCTTGGGCGGTCCCGGCGAGCCGGACGGGTTGGGTCCGTCGAACGTTGGAACGCCTGGGAAGGAGGTGGTCCAGTGAGTTTTGATTCAGTTTCTGCGGAGGTGGCGTCCCCTTAGAGCGAGGGCGTTGCGTTAGCGCTTGCCCTCCCGAGTGAGGGCGAACCCAGCGCCACCAACGCGAAGCTACCTGGCCCCGGCCTCATCGGAATCGGTGAGGTCGGGGCTTTCGCTTTTTCCGGCCTAGAGACGTTCGTTCCGTGTTCTCGATTGAAGCTCGCGGTCTGGCAGGGTAAGCTCGGCGGGAGGACAATCCTGTGAGGGGTGGGAGGACGCTCGTCTCGAGCGTGAGCCTGGGGCTGGTTCTATTCGCGGCGGCGTTCGCCTTCTCACAGCGGTCGATCTTCGACCGCTTCCGCGGGCAGGAACCCTTCGATATCGCCGAGACCGAACGGCCATCCATCGTACCGAGCTTCGAGTTTGCCCGGGTTCGGTTCACATCGTACCGCGAAGGGCGGCGGCCAGGCTGGTCGCACGACTTCCCCCGGGCAGAGCGCAATCTACTGACCATCTTGTCCGAGATGACCGGTGTTCATACCGAGCCGCGTGCGCACGCCGTCGTCGAGCTTGCGAGCCCCGATTTGATGAGTTACCCGATCCTGTATTTCAGCGAGCCCGGCGGCTGGGCGATCACCCCCGAGGAGGCGGAGAACCTCCGAAGCTATCTCCTCCGCGGAGGGTTCGCGATCTTCGACGACTTCGACGGACCCTGGGATTGGGAAAATTTCGAGAACGCCATGGCGCTCGTTCTTCCCGGAAGTCATTTCGTCGAGCTCACCGTGGATGAGCCGGTCTTTCAATCGTTTTTTCATATCGAGTCGCTCGATATGGTTCCGCCGTACGGGGCCTACGCCGTTCCCACCTTTCACGGGCTGAAAGACGACTCCGGACGCCTGCAGGTGGTGGCCAACTTCAACAACGATATCGGAGACTACTGGGAGTGGTCCGATGCCGGCTACTATCCCATCGAGCTTTCCAACGAAGGCTTCAAGTTCGGTGTCAATTACGTCATCTACGCGATGATGCACTGAATGGTTGCGCGGTCCGTTCTTGGCTACGGACGAAATTCGTCTCCGCTACGAGCCTCCGATGGCGATCAGCTCCTTCTCGGTGCGGAAATACCATTGCCCCTCGACGGGCGCGGGCGATGCGAGGGTGCGGGCGCCGAGCCGATTCACGTGGAGAAGGCGGAACTCGGGTCCAGCCTCGAGAACGAAAGTCTCCCCCTTGTCGTTGGTGAAGAAAATCTTCCCGTCGACGGTTACCGGCGACGCCGAGAAGCTCTCTTTTTCGGCGAGGCCGAGTCGTCCCTGGAAAACGACTTTGCCGGTCTTCGCCTCGTAGCCGGTGACGACGCTCACCATGTCGTTCACCATGTACAGGTAGTCACCCACGATGATGGGCGAGGGCACGAACGGGGAGCCTTTTGGGCTCGACCAGACGACGTTCGTATCGGTCACGTCGCCCGTGCCCCCCGGTCTAATGGCGAGCGTCGGACCCGCTCGGCCCGAAGAGCAGAAGACCATTCCGTGCCCCACGACCGGTGTGGGGATGACCTCGAACTTGTTGCCCGTGGCGCTCCAGTACAAGGCTCCGTTAGACGGGTCGTACGCGTGGACGGCGTGTTGGCTCGATACGATGAGCTCGTCACGGGTTCCGGTGCTCAAGACGATCGGAGTACCCCACCCGGTCTGCGCGTCACGCTCGGTCCGCCACTGGATATCGCCGGTGCCCTTGTCGAAGGCCGCGACGAAGGACTCGCCTTGGTGATCCTGATAAAGGATGACCGAGCCCTGGTAAAGAATCGGGGAGCCCGCCGACCCATGATAATTGTCCAGCGCCCCGACTCTCTGCTGCCAGAGGAGCTTGCCCTCGAAGTTCACAGCAACGAGCCCGTGGGTTCCAAACGAGGCATAGATCGTCTTTCCGTCGGTCACGGGTGTCGCCGAAGCGTGCCCGTTCTTCTCATGGGCGTGCTCGACGCCCTGCTGGGGCACGACCGTCTCCCACAGCAACGAGCCATCCGAGCGGCGGAACGCAAGGAGCGAGAGACGTTTCCCACCGTCATGGGCCGTCGTGAGGAAGAGGTGATCGCCCCAGATGATGGGCGAAGAGTTCCCTTGCCCGGGGACGCCGACTTTCCAGACGACGTTCTCCTTGTCCGACCAGCGGTCAGGATATCCCGTACCATTGACGGTGCCCTGCCCCGAAGGCCCGCGCCAACGCGGCCAGTAGCTCGCCCCCTCGCCTTCGACGGGAAGTAATTGAACGTCGCCCGCCGCGGCAACGCCTGCCGCGAGCCAGGATGAGAGAATGGCGGTGAGAATACGCATGTGCTGCATGCGGGCATCTTAGCGTGAGATAGAATCGCGCTGCCATGCGTCGGCCCGTGAGTCTGTCGATCGCGCTCGTCGCCCTGCGGCGCAACGTCCTGAGAACGTTGCTTTCGGTGCTCGGAGTGGTGATCGGAGTCGCCGCGGTCGTCACCATGGTGGCGCTCGGCCGAGGCGCTCGAGCGGAAGTATCGGGAGAAGTCGAGTCGGCGGGCGCAAACCTGGTTTTCGTCAGGGCGGGGAACTACACGCGCGGCGGGGACGCGGTGAACATTCTTTCTGGTCTCGGAAGCGCGACGACGCTCGTCGAAGAGGACGCGCGGGCCATCGCCCGAATCGAAGGCGTTCTTCACGTCAATGCCGAGGTCGACGAGCGGGCGCCCATGGAAGCGGGTGAGGGGAGCGCCTTCGGGCTGGTGCGCGGAGTCGAGGCGACGGCGGCGCACATTCACGGTTGGGATGACATCGTGGGAGCGTTCTTCGTCGAGCGAGATGTGCGCGACGCGCGTAACGTCGTCGTTCTCGGCCGGACCGTGGCGCAACGACTGAACCGAGGCGTCGGTCAAAGCATGAGGATTCGAGATGTCGCTTTCGAGATCGTGGGCGTCATCCAAAGCGACGACGTCGACGATTCCGAGACCGCCTTCGTCCCCTATACCTCGCTCCAGAAGCTTCTCGGCATCCGACATCTCCACGGCGTCACCGTTTATGCTCGGATGGCGGGCGAAACGACTCGCATCGCCGAGGAGATACGCACCTTGCTTCGCGCCCGCCACCGCCTCGATGCGGGCGAACAGACGGCTCCCCAGGGAGAAAGCGCGTTCTCGCTGAAGCGGTCCTCGACGCTGCCCGATGATTTCACGGTGCGAACGGAGGCGTCGGCGGCTCTGACACGAGGGCTGTACACGACGGCGGCGGCTTTCGTTCTCGCGAGCATGCCGCGACTCGATGAGGTGACCTCGGAGGAGATGGCCGCCACCCTTCAACGCGCCGACCGGACGATGACTCTGCTTCTTGCGAGTATCGCCACCGTGTCGCTCGTGGTGGGTGGCATCGGGATCATGAACATCATGCTCCTCGCCGTGACCGAGAGGACGAGAGAGATCGGGCTCCGGGTCTCCGTGGGCGCCCGCCGCCGCGATATCTTGTATCAGTTCCTGAGCGAAGCCGTAACGCTCGCTCTCATCGGGGGCATCGTCGGAATCGTCGGCGGCTTCCTGAGCGCGCGCACCCTGACCGGACTTCTCGGCTGGCCCACCTACGTCTCCCCTGAGGCTGTGGCGCTGGCGTTTGGTCTGTCATTTGCCGTGGGCATCGTCTTCGGTTACTACCCCGCCGAACGAGCTGCCAGACTCGATCCCATTGACGCACTACGCCACGAGTAAAGGTTCCCGGCGACCCATTCTGTCCCGTCGCGATCGCCTTTGATCCCGGTTGAGCCGAGTTTTGAACTAGACTAAACTAAGTCTTGTAATGATCACGATGAACGTACACGAAGCCAAGACCCATTTGTCCAAGCTTCTGGAAAGAGTGGAGTCGGGCGAGGAGGTTGTCATCGCTCGTAATGGAAAGGCGGTGGCGAAGCTCGTGCCGTACAAGGCGAAGCGACGAAGTCCCGGGTCGATGAAGGGCAAGATTCGCCTGCAACCCGACTTCGACTCACCGCTTCCGGACGAGATCGCATCGGGTTTCCGCGGCGAGCGCTCATGAGGCTTCTTCTCGATACTCACACGCTGATCTGGTGGCTTACGGACGACAAGCGGTTGTTGTCGCCCGAGCGTGACTCAATCTCCGACGGTGAAACCATCGCGCACGTGAGTGCCGCGACGCTCTGGGAGATTTCCATCAAGAGGAATTTGGGGCGTATCGACGTCGACGAGGAAGAGTTATCGGCGCGCCTCGAGGAAGACGCTTTCGTCGAGCTGTCGATCACGTGGCGCCACGGCCGTCGAGCGGGCTCGCTCCCTCGGCATCACGACGATCCGTTCGACCGAATGCTGATCGCTCAAGCTCAGGAGGAGCAGCTCATCCTCGTGAGTTACGACGGCACCTTCCGTGACTACGACGTGGAGCTCATGCCGAGCTCGGGACGGGACACGGGCTTCTGACCTGCGGCTAGGACTCCTCTCTCTTATGGCTTCGTAGACGCGGTCTCGGAGACGATCCTTCCGACTTCGGCGCCCTCGATTGCCTCCCGTTCCTGGAGGACGGTGGCAATCGCGTCGAGCGCCGAACGATGCGTCCGGAGGAGCTCGAGCGCCTGCTCCTGCGCTTCTTCGATGATGCGGCGGACTTCTTTGTCGATGAGCGAGGCCGTCTCTGGGCTCAAATCGGACTCGAGACCGAGCTCGCGGCCGAGATAGCCGGGACCGGAGCCCGCCGCGTAGCGCACGGGTCCGAGGGCCTCGGACATTCCGAACTCGGTCACCATGCGCCGGGCGAGCGCGGTCGCCCGCTCCAGGTCGTTGGCCGCTCCCGTCGAGATCTCGGAGAAGATCAACACCTCGGCCGCGCGGCCCCCCAGCATCACCGCCAGACGCTCTTTGAGAACGGCTTCGCTCATGAGGTAGCGGTCCTCGACGGGCATCTCCATCGTATAGCCGAGGGCACCCTTGGAAGTGGGGATGATGCTCACCCGGTGCACCTGATCGGTGTTGGGAAGGAGCTGCGAGACGAGGGCGTGCCCTCCCTCGTGATAGGCGACCCGTCGCCGCGTCTCTCCTTTCAGCGGCGTGTCGCGCTGGAGCCCCGCGACGATGCGCTCGATCGCGACGTCGAAGTCCTGCTTGCCCACCTTGGCGTCGCCTCGCCGCACCGCCATGAGAGCCGCCTCGTTCACCAGGTTCTCCAGATCCGCCCCGGAGAAGCCAGCGGTGATCTGAGCGAGACGGTCGAGATCGGAGTCGGGACCGAGGGGCACGTTCGCGGTATGGATATCGAGGATCTGACGACGGCCGATCTCGGTGGGAAGCGGCACCTCGATCTGCCGATCGAATCGGCCGGCTCGGAGCAGCGCCTTGTCGAGAATCTCGGGTCGGTTGGTGGCGCCCATGATCACGACACCCTGGTTCGACTCGAAACCGTCCATTTCGTAGAGAAGCTGATTGAGCGTTTGCTCGCGCTCGTCGTTCGTGCGCAATGCGGCGACGGACGATCTCGACTGACCGATGGCGTCGATCTCGTCGATGAAAATGATGCATGGAGCCCTCGTCTTCGCCTGCTCGAAGAGGTCGCGGACGCGCGAGGCCCCGACACCGACGAAGAGCTCGACGAACTCCGAGCCGCTCATCGAGAAGAAGGGAACGCCCGCTTCGCCCGCCGTCGCCCGCGCCAGGAGAGTCTTGCCGGTTCCCGGCGGTCCCACGAGCAGAATGCCCGTAGGAAGCTTCGCCCCGATCGCGGTGAATCGGGATGGATCCTTCAGGAACTCGATGACTTCTTTGAGCTCGGTCTCCACTTCGTCCACGCCGCCCACGTCTTCGAACGTCACCTTGGTTCGCTCGGGCGCGATCTCCTTGGCTCGGCTCTTTCCGATGGACAGCGGGCCGGAGGATCCCATCCGTCGAAAGAGAAAGTACCAGATGAGTGCGAGGGGAATCAGGGGGAGAACCCATGTGAGAAGGGCGGTCACGATGCCGCTCGGGGGCGGCTCGGCCTGGAACTCGACCTCCGCTTCGACGAGGTGCTGCACGAGCTCGGAATCGTCGACTCGCACGGTGGTGAAGTTCCCCTCGACGGATTCGCCCTCCGAGCTCTCTCGGAGGGTATAGACGATCCGCTGCTCCTCGAAAGTCACCTTGGCGATCCGACCGTTGGCGAGATCGTCGCGAAACTGGCTGTAGGGGACTTCCTCGGCCCGCCCGAGCCAGCGAGCAACGAGTCCCTGGACGAGGAAGACGAGGGCGAGCGCGAGAAGGACGTAGACGATGGAAAACTGTGTTCTGGCTCCCCTGCGTCGTTCCATTGGGCTCGATCTTCCCGCGGGTCGGGCGAGCCCGACCCCCACGGAACCCCTAATATGGCTCCTGGAAGCTCAGGAATGCTACTTGTCCAAATCTCATCGGGGTATCGGCTTGTCGAGCGAGTCCCAGTCGTAGACCCGGGCGACTCTCTCCCTCAGCTCGCGAATGACCAGGCCTCCGTTGTCGCCGTTCGTCATGATCGCGACGCCATAGCCCTTGACCTTGTGCGCGATGAGATCGCAGCGAAACCCCCAATTGGATCCGCCATGGCCGAAATACCATCCTTCGCCGATCTTCGAGATGTTGAATCCGGAAGCGTAATCACCCACACCGACCGGCTCCACCATCTCCCGAGCCGAGGCCCGCTTCAGCACTCGATTCGACTCGTTCCCGAGCGAGCGCTGGATCTCGATGGCGAGCTTCGCGAGATCGACGGAGGTGGTCCACAGTCCTGCGGCCTGGAGCTCGGGATAAACGTGCCATTTCGCGTCCATGGCTTGGCCGCTCCCGTCGTGGGCCCGAGCCGCTTTCGCATCCCGCTCGGGTCCCAATGGCTGTTCGTAGACGCTGTGCGACATGCCGATGGGCCCGAGCACCCATTCCGCCAGGATCCGGGGGAAGGGCTTCCCCACGGCATCGACGAGAGCGAGCTCCATGATCGTGACTCCACCTCCGGAGTATTTCATTCCCGTCAGGGGCGGACGCTCCATTCGAACCGGGCCGACGTTCGAGGGTGGCTCGCCGTCGAGAATCTGAACCGTCGAAGGGAGTGGCTCCGAAGGGTGATAACCGGGAAATCCGAAGCCGTCTCCCGTCCCCGAGGTGTGGCTCAAGAGGGTTCTCGGAGTCACGGGTCGATCCTTGGTGAAGCCATCACCAGGAAGTTGCCAGGACTTCAGGATTCGGTTGATGTCGTCATCGAGAGAGAACTTTCCTTCCTCGACGGCCTTCAGGACCGCCATCGCGGCGACGGGCTTGCTGATCGACGCCGCCTGGAAGAGGGTGTCGTTCTCCACCACCGCCCCGGTGGTCACGTCGGAGATTCCATAGCCCTTCGCCCAATGAATCTCGAAGTCGTGGATGACCGCGATACTCAGTCCCGGTACATCGTATTTCGCCATGATCTCCTCGAGAGTGAACGGGTCGAGACCTTGACGATTCGGAATCTGCGCGGCCTCGACCCGGGCCATGGCATCGGGAGGGGAGACCTGCGCCGCGACCGATCCGGGAATCGCGGCAAGCAACGCAAGAAGCAGGCTGATGATAAAGC